>NZ_JBFULS010000091.1:0-10473 GCF_054049775.1 Methylobacterium sp. P5_C11
GGCCCCGGCCGCGGCCGCGCCCATCCCGTCGGCCCCCGTCGCGGCCCTGGCGGCGGCCCCGGTTCCGGTGAGCCTCCCGCTCGCCTTCGTCGGCACCGGCGCCGCGCCGGGCGACAGCGGCCTCCACGGGCTCCTGCACGCGCAGCTCTCGGCGATGCAGACCCTCCTCGCGCAGCAGTGCAGCCTGCTCGGCGCCGCTCCGGCCGCCCCCGTGCCTCAGAGCGTCGTTGCCGCCGCGCCGGCCGCCGCTGTCGCGGCTCCTGCTGCGGCCCCTGCTGCCGCGCCGGCCGCGGCGCCTGAGCCCGCCTCCCGAGCCGCCATCCCGGTCTCCGACGAGGGGTCCTCCCGCCACCGCCTCTACCGGCCCGGCGCCAGCGCGGTCGGCGAGATCACGCCGCGCCAGCGCAGCTTCATCGACGATCTGGTGGCCCGCTACAACGCGCGCACGCCGCTCTCCAAGGAGCGCGCGCAGGCCTTCCGGTCAGTTCTCGCGGATCCGCGCAGCGCCGCGGGCTTCCGCCAGGAGTGGAAGGAACTCGTCTACCCGGTGATCTGCGAGCGCTCGAAGGGGTCGCGGATCTGGGACGTCGACGGCAACGAGTACGTCGACCTCGTCAACGGGTTCGGGCAGACGGCCTTCGGCCACGCCCCGGACTTCGTGATCGACGCGGTGAAGGCGCAGCTCGATCGCGGCTTTGCCATCGGCCCGCAGAGCCCGCTCGCCGGCGAGACGGCGGCCCTGTTCGCCGAGCTCACCGGCAACGAGCGCGTGACCTTCTGCAACACCGGGTCCGAGGCCGTGATGGCGGCGATGCGCATCGCCCGCACGGTGACGGGCCGCGACAAGGTCGTGATCTTCTCCGGCGACTATCATGGCCAGTTCGACGAGGTGCTCGTGAAGGCGTCCGGCCGCAGCGGCACGATCGGGGCGGTCCCAGTCGCGCCCGGCATCCCGCGGGAGGGCGTCAGCAACATGGTGGTGCTGCCCTACCTCGCGCCCGAGAGTCTCGCCTGGATCCGGGACAACGCGGAGGACATCGCGGCGGTCATCGTCGAGCCCGTCCAGAGCCGCCACCCCGACGTGGCGCCGGAGCCGTTCCTGCGCGAACTGCGCGCGATCACGGAGGCGAGCGGCACCGCCTTCGTCTTCGACGAGGTGATCACGGGCTTCCGGGTCCACCCCGGCGGCATGCAGGCCGTGCTCGGCATCCGGGCCGACCTTGCCACCTACGGCAAGGTGGTGGGCGGCGGCATGCCGGTGGGGATCCTGGCCGGCAGCGCCCGGTTCATGGACGCCCTCGACGGCGGACAGTGGTGCTACGGCGACGCGTCGTTCCCCGAGGTCGCCCCGACCTTCTTCGCGGGCACCTTCGTGCGCCATCCCCTGGTCCTGGCCGCGGTCCACGCGGTCCTGCTCCATCTCAAGGAGCACGGGCCGGCGCTGCAGGAGACCCTCTCGGAGCGCATGCGGCTCCTCGTGGAGCGCCTGAACGACGACCTCGCCCGGCGCGGGCTCGGTTCTCGGATCGAGCGCTGCAGCAGCTGGTTCTACTTCGACACCACGCGGGAAGGCCGGCTCGGGAGCCTGATCTTCCCGTACATGCGGCTTCACGGGATCCACATCCTCGAGGGCTTCCCGTGCTTCATCACCACGGCGCATTCGGACGCGGACCTGGAGCGGATCGCGCGGGTGTTCACCCGCGCCCTCGACGATCTCCAGGAGGCCGGCGTCCTCACGCCGGTGGCGCCCGCGCTGCCGGCCGCCGATGAGGCGGTGGTGCGCGTCCTCCCGAGCGAGACGCCCCTGACGCAGGCGCAGAAGGAAGTCTGGCTCGCAGCCCAGCTGGGCGACAGCGCCTCCTGTGCCTTCAACGAGTCGGTGTCGCTCCACCTCACCGGCAGCCTCGACCGGGCGGCCCTCGAGGGGGCGCTCGACGACCTCGTAGCCCGGCACGATGCCATGCGGGCGCGGATCGGGCGAAGCGGCGCGACCATGCAGGTCGCCGACAGCTTCAAGCTGGAACTGCCCTGCGTCGATCTCACCGGCGCGCCCGACCCGGAGGCCGCGTTCGCCGAACTCCTCGCCGCGGACGCCCGGACGCCCTTCGCGATGGCGACCGGCCCGCTCGTGCGGTGCAGGCTCGTCACCCGCGCGGCGGATCGGCACGTGCTCGTGCTGACCGCGCACCACATCGTCTGCGACGGCTGGTCGATCAACATCCTGATGGGCGAACTCGCGGCCCTCTACACCGCCCGCCGCGCGGGCCGGACCGCCGATCTGCCGGCGCCCCTGCCGTTCCGGCAATACGCCCTCGACACCGCCGCCCAGGACACCGGCGCGGTCTCCGACTTCTGGCGCCGCGAGTTCGAGGTGCTGCCCCGGCCGGTGGATCTGCCGACCGACCGTGCCCCGGTCCAGCCGAAATCCTTCCGCGGCGCGACGCTGACGACCTGGATCGAGGGCGACCTGACCCGGGCGGTGAAGACGGCCGCGGCGCGCGAGGGCTGCACGCTCTTCGCGGCCCTGTTCGCGGCCTCGCAGGTGCTGTTCGGACGCCTCGCCGGCTCGCAGGACGTGGTGATGGCCGTGCCGAGTGCCGCGCAGAACGGGCTCGACGAGGCGATCCTCGTCGGCCACTGCGTGAACTTCCTGCCGCTGCGTGCGCCCTTCGCCGGCGACGAGGCCTTCGCGGCTCACCTCCGGACGGTGAGGGACAAGGTCCTCGCTGCCTTCGATGAGCCGGACACGACCCTCGGCACGCTGGTCCAGCGCCTCGAGATCCCGCGCGAACTCAACCGGCTGCCCCTGACCAGCATCCAGTTCAACCTCGAGCGGCTGAACGACAAGCTCGACTTCGCGGGGCTCGACGCGCATTTCACGTCGAACCCGAAGGCCTTCGTCAACTTCGACCTGTTCCTCAACATCGCCGAGACGAATGACGGCCTGAAGATCGATTGCGACTACAGCACGGACCTGTTCGACGCGGCGACGATCGACCGCTGGATCGGCCACCTTCGGACCATCCTGGCCGCGGTCGCCGCGGATCCGGCCTGCCGGATCGAGGCCCTGCCCATCCTGTCCGGGGACGAGGTGCGCTGGCTGGTGGAGGATCTCAACCGGTCCCCCGCCGTCGCGCAGGACGAGGCCACGGTCGACGCCCTCGTCACCGCCCAGGCCGCGCGGACGCCGGACGCGATCGCGATCGACTGCGGCAGCGCGAGCTGGAGCTACCGTCAGCTCGCGGAGCGGGCCACCGCGATCGCCCGCTGCGTCCGGGCGCAGGCGGGTGCCACGCCCTCCCGCGTCGGCCTCGCCGTCGAGCGTTCCCCCGACATGGTCGCGGCGATGCTCGGCATCATGATGGCCGGCCACGCCTACGTGCCCCTCGACTCGGCGCATCCGCTCGCGCGGTCGCGCCAGGTCCTCGCCGCCGCCGAGCCGGCCCTCCTGCTCTGCGACGGACCGACGACCGCCGCCATCGCGGAGGGCGGCCTGCCGCTCCTGCGGATCGATCGGCCGCTGCCCGAGGCCGCCCCGCTCCCGGCCGATGCGGCGGCGACGCCCGACCGGGCCGCGTACGTCATGTTCACCTCGGGCTCGACCGGCACGCCCAAGGGTGTCGAGGTCGGTCACGCCTCGGTCGTCAACCTCCTGCGCTCGATGGCGGTCGAGCCCGGCTTCGGCGCGGACGATACGCTGCTCGCCGTGACCACGACCACCTTCGACATCTCGGTCCTCGAGCTGTTCCTGCCGCTGATCCTCGGCGGCCGCACGGTGATCGCGGACCGGGATGAGGTGCGGGGCGGCTTCGGCCTGCTCGGCCGGATCAAGACCTCGGGTGCCACCGTGATGCAGGCCACGCCCTCGCTCTGGCGGATCCTGCTGGAGGCGGGTTTCGAGCCGGGACCGGGCCTCAAGATGCTCTGCGGCGGCGAACCGCTGCCGCGCGACCTCGCGGACGCGCTCCTCGCGAAGGGCGGTGAACTCTGGAACCTCTACGGGCCGACCGAGACCACCATCTGGTCGAGCGTGGCCCGGGTCGGTGCCGGTCCGATCACCATCGGCGGTCCCGTCGCCCGGACCCAGCTCTACGTCCTCGACCGCGACGCGGCGCTCGCCCCCGTCGGGGTCCTCGGCGACCTCTACATCGGTGGTGCGGGCCTCGCGCACGGCTACTTCCAGCGCGAGGACCTGACGGCCGACGCCTTCCGCGAGATCGCGGTCCCGGGCCGGGGCGTCGAGCGCCTCTATCGGACGGGCGACCTCGCCCGCCGCGGGCCGGACGGCGCCATCCACCTGAGCGGGCGGGCCGACCAGCAGATCAAGCTGCGCGGCTTCCGGATCGACCTGGAGGAGATCGAGACGGTCGTGCGCGCCTATCCGGGCGTCGCGGCGAGCGCCGTCGGCCTCGTCAAGCGCGGCGACGCCGCGAGCCTCGTCGGTTACTACGTCGCGGCGAGCGAGAGCGTGACGCCGGCCGGCCTCGCCGCCCACGTGGCGGCCAAGCTGCCCGACTACATGGTCCCGGCGCTCTGGCAGAGCCTCGATGCGCTGCCGATGACGGCCAACGGCAAGCTCGACCGCAAGAGCCTGCCCGAGCCGGACGCCGCCGCGCGGCGGGATGACCGCCCGATCGTGCTGCCGCGCAATCCCCGCGAGGCGCAGATCGCGGCGATCTGGAAGAGCGTCCTGAAGGTCGACGACATCGGGGTCGACGACAACATCTTCGCCCTCGGCGCCGACTCGATCCACGTCTTCCGGATCGCGGCCCGGCTGATGGACGAGAAGATCGAGCTTGAGGCGAAGCACGTGCTCGAACACCCGACGATCGCGGCGCTCGCCGCCATCGCGGATCAGGCCACGACGGGCGCATCCGTCATGGCGCTGCCCTCGCTCCGCGCCTTCCGGCGCGACGCCACGAACCTGAACGGGAGCGCCCGATGACCGGCCGTCCGATCCAGATCGCGAGCCATCCGGCACCCGAGGCGCTGATCTTTCCCTGCTCCTCGTCGCAGCGGCGCTGCTGGTTCATCGACCTGCTACGGCCTGGCTCGACGATCCTCAACATCGCCCTTCGGTGGGAGCTCGAGGGACAGTTCTCACCGGCCATCGTCGAACGGGCGTTCCAGGCCCTGGTCGACCGGCACGAGATCCTGCGGACCCGCTTCTACGAGCTGGACGGCGAGCCGGTGCAGGAGGTGATGCCCCACCTCCGCTTCAAGCTCTCGCAGGTCGACCTCACCATCGTGCCGGAGGCCGCGCGGGCCGAGGAAGCCCTCGACCTCGCCAAGCGCGAGGCGATGGTGCCGTTCCAGCTGGACCGGCTGCCGCTGCTGCGCGTCACCCTCATCCGGCTCAGCGCGGAGAACGCCGTTCTCCTCGTCACGGTCCACCAGATCGCGTTCGACGGCTTCTCGATCAGCCTGCTCGCCCGCGAATTCGGCATGGTCGCCGCCGCCTTGCAGGGCGGCACCGACCCGGCCCTGCCCGAACTCCCGATGCAGTACGGCGACTACGCCCGTTGGCAGAAGGCGATGTTCAGCAGCCGCGGCTTCCAGGCAGAGGCCGAATACTGGCGCCGGCACCTCACCGACGCACCCTATTTCGAGGTCGGCGCGGATTTCCCGCGCCCGGAGACGCCGACCTCGAACGGCGAGATCATCGCGCAGATGCTCCCGCACGATTTCGGCGACGCCCTCGACGCCGCCGCCAAGGCCGAGCAGGTGACGCTCTTCGGCCTCGGCTACGCGGCGGTGGCGGCGGCCCTGCACCGCTTCACCGGTGAGACCGATGTGGTCATCGGGACCCAGCTCGCCTCGCGACACCACCCCGATCTGGAAGTGCTGATCGGCGTCTTTCTCAACAACCTGGTTCTGCGCATCGACGCGGCGGGCGACCCGAGCCTGCGCGACTTCATGCGGCGCGCCAACCGCACCGTGCAGGACGCGCTGATCAATCAGCAGATGCCCTTCGACCATCTGGTCGAACTCCTGAACCCGCCGCGCGACCCGTCCCGGACGCCGCTGATCTCGATCAACTTCGCGGTGCTCCACGAGGTCATCCGCGAGGACACGTACGGCCAGTTCAATCTGAAGGCGAAGCCGTCGCTGTCGCCCGGCTCGCTCTACGAGCTGAACTTCTTCCTGGTGCGCTGGCCGAGCGGCTGGCGCCTCGCCCTCGAATACAACACCGACCTCTTCACGCGTGCGACCGCCGACGCCCTGCTCGCGGCCTGGCGGGCGGCCCTGGATCAGGTCCTCGAGGACGCCGAGGCGCCGCTCTCGGCGCTGCCGATCGCCACGCAGCTGACGGCCGGCCCTGCGAATGCCGAGGACCTCGCCGCCGTCGAGGAGGCCCTGCTCCGCGACGCCCTCGTGGCGGAGGCCGTCGCGGTCCCGGCCGCCGGCCGGGAGGCCGACGCCGCGCCCTACGCCTTCGTCGTCCCGGCCGACCATGTCCGCCAGCCGCTCGAGACGCTTCCGGCGACGCTCATGGGCCATCTCGCGCGGGATGCCGGGCTGCGCCGGCCGCCCGCGGGCGTGAGCGTCCTGCTCGCCCTGCCGCGGACGGCGAGCGGGGCGGTCGACCGCCGTGCCCTGCCGCCGGCGCCGCGCATCGTCCCCCCGGCTCCGGCCGCCGACGCGCCGTCCGCCGATCTCGAAGCGATGATCCGGTCGGTCTGGGAGGAAATCCTCGGCGTCGCCCCCGTGCACGCGGATTCGAACTTCTTCGATCTCGGCGGACACTCGCTCCTGGCGGTGCGGATCTGCGTCCAGGTGGGACGAAAGCTGGGACGCCCGGTCGAGGTCGTCTCCCTGTTCCGCTCACCCACCCTGAAGGCTTTCGCCCAGTACGTCGCCTCCCTCCAGCCGGCGGCCGATGACGGGCAGATCGTCGTCGTGCAGCCCCATGGCGACGGGACGCCGGTGATCGCCATCAATCACCTGCTGTCCTACCGGGACCTCGCCCAGGCCGTCGGGCAGGACCGGCCCTTCTACAGCATCCAGACGATGGATTCGGCCGGCGTCCCGGAGGAGGACGGTCGATCGCTCGAGGAGATCGCCAGCGACTACGTTCGCCTCATCCGCCGGGTCCAGCCCCGCGGGCCCTACATCCTGTTCGGGCTCTGCGTCCACGGGGTCATCGGCTACGAGATCGCGCAGCAGCTGGAGGCCGACGGCGAGGCGGTGGAGCTGCTGGCCTTCGTGAACGGCTGGCATCCGACCTATTACGAGCGCCTGCCGTTCCGGAAGCGGGCTCAGATCCGGCTCCGGCACGTGCGCGAGAGCCTCGGCCTCGTGGTGAAGGGCAAGAAGACCGTCGCGGAATTCCTCGGGAATTACTCGATCACCCACCGGCTCGGCATCCTGAAGGTTCTGCTGTTCCTCAAGCTGATCAAGGAAATGCCGCCGCGGACCGGCTCCAAGACCGCCGACAGCTGGCTCCTCTATCTCATGAACGCGCGTAATTTGTATCGGCCACAGCCCTATGCGGGGCGCGTCCTGCAGTTCCTGGGTGATGAATCGCCCCACGGCCCCGGCTTCGACGACACCCTGGGCTGGACCGGCACGATCACGGGTCCCATGATCGTTCAGCTGATCAGCGATCCGGACGTCAAGGCACTCGACGACCCGGCGCTGACCGTCCTCGCGCAGCGCCTGCACGCGGGGCTCGCCAGCTTGGCGAGAACGGAGCGCGCGTTCAAATGACTGCGTCAGGGCGCGGGCGCGGCAGGCGTCTGGCGATCGCCCTGACGGCCTGCCTCCTGGCGTCCGTCGCCGCGATCGCGGTCCTCGCCCGGGAGCATCTGCGCGCGCTCGCCTTCCTGGACTTGCCGCGGCCCGTGCAGACCGGGGCTTTCCCGGTCGGCAGAAGCACCGTCACGGTCGGCGATCATCGGTCCGTCGACCTGTGGTACCCGGCCGCGACCGACGGCATCGGCCTCGCCGCTCGGATCAAGGCCGTCGTGCTGGCTCAGATGACGCCGACGCAGGCGGTCGCGCCGTGGGATGTCCCGCCCGCCACGGGCGCACCGCACCCCCTCGTGCTCCTTCTGCCGTCATGGTTCTCGGAGCGGCACGAGAACACCTTCCTGGCCGCCGATCTCGCGAGCCACGGCTTCGTGGTTGCCGCCGTGGATGACGTCATCCACGGCGCGCCGCTGGCCGGCGAGGACCGTGCCGCGCAGGTTTCCGCCCTCGACTTCGAATCCGAGGATCGCTTCACGGCCTCCCGCACGCTGTCCCGGCGGCGGGTGCTCCTGGCCGCCCGGACGGCCGACGCGACGCTCGACGCGCTCATTCGCGATCCCGCCGTCGCACCGATGATCGATCCCGCCCGCATCGGGGTCCTGGGCTTCTCCTTCGGCGGCAGCGTGGCGGCCGCGATGGCCCGGGATACGGCCCGCGTGCGCGCCGCGATCAACCTCGACGGCGACGTGATCGCGACCGAGATCTGGCCGCCGGCGGTGCCGTATCTCTTCCTGACGAGCGATCTCCCCTATCCATCGGCGGCCGATCTCGCCTCGGGCGATCTTCCGTTCCGGTTCGAGAGCGTCACGACCCGCGACACGTACGATCTCCATGATCGGCCCGACATGCCGCGCGACAGCGTGGCCTTCAGCGTCAGGGACGCGACGCACACGGATTTCTCGGATCGCCTGTCCATTCCGCCGTTCCGCGCGCTGTTCGACGCGCGGCCCCTCGACCGGCGCCGCCTCAGGTCCGATCTCGACACCCTGATCGTCGCGTTCCTCGCCAGACATCTCCAGGGCGGGGCCGACATCGCGGAGAGCGATGCGCCGCCGGCGCGGTTCAGGCCGCTGCCGCGTCCGCCACCGACCGGCGGCTTGGCCGCGAGGACCTTGTCCGGCCCGTAGCGCGCGGGCCGTCGGGACCTGCCGCGGCCGGGTCCGGCTCACGCATCGGTGTTCGGTGTGCGTGCGTTTTGCGGCTTCTAAGTAATTGCGCGTTATTTCAATTTTTGTCTACGATGCGATGTAGATATCCGTCGTTTTTCGGCAATTTCTCGAGAGTTAATATTGATGTCGAGCAGCGCTGCGGTGAGGCCCGTGATCCTGTGTGGAGGGACGGGGACGCGTCTGTGGCCGGCGTCTCGGGAGAGCATGCCGAAGCAGTTCGCCCGGCTGGTGGACGCGACGACCTCGACCTTCCAGGCGACGCTGGCGCGGGTGTCGGACGCTTCCGTGTTCGCGAAGGCGACCGTGATCGCCTCGGCGGAGGCCCGCTTCATCGTCGCCGAGCAGCGCGACCAGCTGGGTCTGTCGGCCGACATCCTGCTCGAGCCGCAGGGCCGGGACTCCGCCGCCGCCGTGGCGGTGGCGGCGCTGCACGCCGCGGCCAGCGACCCGCAGGCCGTGGTGCTGATCCTGGCGGCCGACCACGTCGTGCCCGACACGGACGCCTTCGTGGACGCGGTGCGGCGCGCGGCCGAAGGTGCCCGGGCCGGCTACACGATGACGCTCGGCATCGAGCCCGACCGCCCGGCCACCGATTACGGCTACATCCGCCGCGGCACGCCGATCCCCGAGGCGCCGGGCGCGGCCCGGGTGGAGAAGTTCGTCGAGAAGCCCGACCGGTCCGGCGCCGAGGCGCTGATCACCGACGGCGCCCTGTGGAACTCGGGCTACTTCCTGTTCCGCGCCGACCTGATGCTGGCCGAGCTGGAGGCGTTCGTGCCCGAGGTGCTGTCCGCCGCGCAGGCGGCGTACGCGGCGGCGGTGACCGACCTCGACTTCGTGCGCCTGGACGCGGCGGCCTTCGCGCGGGCGCCCAGGATCTCGATCGACTACGCGGTGATGGAGCGCACCGCCCGGGCCGGGGTGCTGCCGGTGTCGTTTGCGTGGTCGGATGTCGGCACCTGGGACGCGGTCTGGCAGGTGCTGGACCACGACGCGGAAGGCAACGCCGTGCGCGGCCGGGTGTCGCTGATCGACACGAAGAACAGCCTCGTGCACAGCCAGGGCGAGGGCCTGACCGCGGTGGTCGGCCTGGAGGACGTCGTGGTGGTCTCGACCCCCGACGCGGTGCTGGTGGCGTCCAAGGCGCATTCGGGCCAGGTCAAGGAGCTGGTCACGGCGCTGCGGGCCGCAGGCGCGCCGGAGGCGGACGCGCATCTGCGGATGTACCGGCCGTGGGGCTGGTACCAGCGGATCGACCTCGGCGAGCGGTTCCAGGTGAAGCGGATCCAGGTGGTGCCGGGTGGGCGCCTGTCGCTGCAGAAGCACTACCACCGGGCCGAGCACTGGGTGGTGGTGCGCGGCACCGCCGAGGTGACGATCGACGACCGGATCGTGCTGGTCCACGAGAACGAGGCGGTCTACCTGCCGATCGGCTCGATGCATCGCCTGGCCAATCCGGGCAAGATCCCCCTGGAGCTGATCGAGGTCCAGGTCGGATCCTACACCGGCGAGGACGACATCATCCGCGTCGAGGATATCTACGGACGCTGAG
>NZ_JBFULS010000092.1:0-9927 GCF_054049775.1 Methylobacterium sp. P5_C11
CCGCCGCTCGCCGCCCTGGGCGCGGCCACCGCCGAAATCGCCGCCGCGGTCACCGCCCCGGCCACCGCCGGAGTCGCCGCCACGGCTGATCTGGCCGCCGCCATCGTCCTCGCCGGCGAAGTCGCCGCCGCCGCCGCCACCGCGCCCGTCGAGGATCGTCATCTCGCCGCGGAAGCGCTGAAGCACCACCTCGGTGGTGTACTTCTCGACTCCGGAATTGTCGGTCCACTTCCGGGTCTGGAGCTGGCCCTCGATGTAGACCTTCGAGCCCTTGCGCAGATACTGCTCGGCCACTCGGGCGAGGTTGTCGTTGTAGATCACGACCGAGTGCCACTCGGTCTTCTCCTTGCGCTCGCCGGACGCCTTGTCCTTCCACGACTCGGAGGTGGCGAGCCGCAGGTTGCAAACCGGGTCGCCCGAGCCGAGGCGGCGCATCTCCGGGTCGCGCCCGAGATTGCCCACCAGAATCACCTTGTTGACGCTGCCCGCCATCACTCTCTCCTGACCGTACGGATCTCACAGGGCACCTGCCCGGCGGCGCGCGAACCATGCGCCCGGGCCTCCGGAGCGGCAACCTGCGGAGCGGGCTTGTGCCCGCTTTCCGCAGCGCCACCGGATCCGTTTGTTCTATATCCGTTCCGGAGCGGCAGCAAGCGGCGCTCAGGAGACGCGCACGACCAGCTTGCCGAAATTCCGGCCCTTCAGCAGGCCGATGAAGGCCTCCGGGGCGTTCTCCAAGCCCTCGACTACGTCCTCTCGGTACCGGACCCGGCCCTCCTGGATCCAGCCGGCGACCTCCTTGCGGAACGTCTCCGCCTGCTCGGCGAAGTCCCAGACGATGAAGCCCTGGATGTGCAGCCGGTTGGTCAGCACGGCGCGCATCAGGCCGGGCAGCCGGTCGGGGCCGGGCGGGACCTCGGTGGCATTGTAGGCCGAGACGAGGCCGCAGACCGGGATCCGCGCGAACGGGTTCAGCAACGGCATCACGGCGGCGAAGACCGCGCCGCCGACGTTCTCGAAGTAGACGTCGATGCCCTTGGGGCAGGCGGACGCGAGCGCGCCCGGCAGGTCGGCGCCGCGATGGTCGACGGCGGCATCGAAGCCCAGCTCCTCGGTGAGATAGCGGCACTTGTCGGGGCCGCCCGCGATGCCGACGGCCCGGGCGCCGTGCAGCTTGGCGATCTGCCCGACGAGCGACCCGACCGGGCCGGCGGCGGCGGCGACCACGACGGTCTCACCGAATTTCGGCCGGCCGATGTTGAGGAGGCCGGTATAGGCGGTCATCCCCGGCATCCCGAGCACGCCCAGGGCCGTCGACGGCGGAGCGACGGAGGGGTCGACCTTGCGCGAGCCCTTGCCGTCCGTGACGAAATAATCCTGCCAGCCCGCGAAGGCGGTCAGCAGGTCGCCGACGGCGTGGTCGGGATGGTTCGAGGCGACGACCTCGCCCACGGTCTCCGCGGTGATCGGCGCGCCGATCTCCACGGGGGCGGCGTAGGATTTCGCGTCGCTCATCCGGCCGCGCATGTAGGGATCGAGGGACAACCAGCGGGTGCGCAGCAGGACCTGGCCCGGTCCGGGCTGCGGCACCGGCACCTCCTCCAGGCGGAAATTCTCGGCTCGTGGCTCGCCGTGCGGGCGCGAGGCCAGGACGATGCGGCGGTTCATGGTGGTCATGACGGTCTCCCGAATTCTGGCTGCCGCCTCGATCTGGGGCGCGGGGCGGCCGCGGCAAAGGCGCAGGCGCGATCTCCGGGGCCGATCCGTGCGTTGTCCCGGCGCGTGAACACGGAGCGGCGACATGCGGACGACGGCACTGGGTCTCGGTCTGGCGGTCCTCGGGGCGGGCGCGGCCTCTGCCGGGCCGCTCGATGCCTATCGCGACCGCGCGCGGGTGCTGGTCCTGTCGGCGCCCGATGCGGCGGACACCCAACTCACGGGTCAGCGGGCGGCGCTGGGTTCGGCGCGCACCGGCATCGCCGAGCGCGATCTCGTGGTGCTCGAGGCGATCGGCTCCGGCGCGGAGGCGAAGGCCCTCCGCGCCCGGCTCGACCTGCCCTCGGACAGCTTCCGGGCGGTCCTGATCGGGAAGGATGGGGGCGCCAAATTCACCGCCGCGGCGCCCATCGCACCGCAGGCGCTGTTCGCCACGATCGACGCGATGCCGATGCGGCGCGCCGAGATGCGGGGGCGCCGCTAGGGTGCGGTCCCGTGTGTACGGGTGGGTGCGCGGACACCATCGGTTAAGCCTACCGGCCTATCACCGAACCGTGTCGACGGCCCGTTGCCGGCCGTCCGTCGAGGCCCGCCAGGACGCACCCACGAGACGCTCGAATCGATGACCCGACAACAAGTTGCAACCGCCATACGCCGCCTCGTCGCCCTGCAGGTCGAGGACATCGATCGCGCGGTCCGCGACGGCCACAAGACCATCGCGCTGAACGAGCTGGCGGATCTGAACCGCCAGCTCAAGGCCTTCGCGGCCGCCCTGAAGAAGGCGCCGGCCCGGATCTGAGCCGGGTCCCGATCGAACACCCCGGTCGCTGAAGCCCTGCATCGGCCCGCGCGCCGCACGCGCGGACCACGGCGGCGCGATCTCGTGTGACCTCGCGTCGGCGGAGTGCTTCAGCCCATGCGCGGTCAGGTGGCGGGCCATGGAGCCAGCCGCCACACATCCTACCAGCGCGGGCCTTCCCAGCGGCGGGGCGGGATGTCCTCCGGGGGCGGAGGCGGCGGGGGCGGCCCGCGGTCGAAGGCCGGCTCGTCGCAAACCCGCACCCGGCGCAGCACGGGCGCCCCGTCCGGATCGAATCGCCGCCGGACGAACTCCCGACAGGCCTCGGGGGGCGCGGCGGTGAAGCGCGGGCCGCGGAACTCCGGCTCGGGGCGCGGTGGCGGTGGCGGGGGCCGGCGCTCGGGCTCGTCCTCTTGGACCGGATCGCCGTAGCCGTGGGGCGGGGGATAGGGGCCGTCGAAATCAGCGGCCCAGGCCGGGCCGGCGGCGAGGAGCAGAGCGCAGAATCCGGTGCGTGCGAGGCGATGACGGGCGGGCAAGGGGGCCTCGGCGGGATCGGGCACGCGGGAATCGCGGCCACCATCGCTGGAGGATGTCCCGGGGCGCCTGAACCGCCGTCGTTACGCCGGGTCGGCCGCCGTTCAGGCGACTATTGCTGCATCGCGTTGACTTCGCACTGCGCGTAGTCGGCGCTCGCCTTCACGTAGGCGTTGAGCTTCTGCACGTAGCCCTCGGCGATCGGCCGGAAGGCCTGCGCCTGCAGGTTATAGGCCTTGATCGCATCGTTGTAGCTGTAGGCCTCCCAGCCTGGGCAGCCCTCCTTGGCGTCGAGGCAGGCGGGCTTCGCCGGCAGCGCCGGCTTCATCGGCCGGGCGGAGGCCGGGGGCGGCTCGGGCGGCGTGCAGGCAGCGACGGTCGGTGCGGCCGCCGCCGGGGTTGGCGGGGTGGGCGCCGCTTTGGTCGGGCTCGGTGGCTTCGCGGACGGGGCCGGATAGGCGGCGGTCGGCGCGAGCAAGCCCGCGATCAGGAGAAACGTGCCGCGCATGGCGTCTCGGAAGCTCCGCTGGGTCCTGCACCGCCGATGGCGGCGGGCCGGCAGCGGTTTCTGCGGCATCAGGCCGGCGGCGACAAGGGTTCCCGAACAGGGGCGGGACGGGCCGCGGAGGCGGGGTGTCTGCCGGCAACCTGTCGGACCGGGCGGGCCTTCGCGCCCCGCAGGAGCGCCACGAGCGGCAGGGACAGGCCGACGGCCAGCACCCACCAGGCCGGCCGGATCGGGCCGGAGAAATCCAGGTTGGCGGCGAGAACGAGGTTGGCCGGGACACCGCTGGCGAGCCCGTACCAGGCGGCCTCGAGCCCCGCGGTGGCGAGGCCGGCGAGGATCGCGAGCAGCAGGAGCGACCAGGGCCGCTCCGGCCATCTGAATCGCCGCATCACCCGCCAGCCCATGAGCAGCAGGAACAGCCCTGCCGAGAAGACCGGATCGGTGACATCGATCTTCGACTGCAGGAAGTAATGGACCAGGGCCAGAACGGCGATCGTGTAGACGAGCCGGTGCAGCCGATTCCAGTTCGGGCCGAGGGTGCGGATCGCCGCATCCGTGGAGGTCAGGCCGAGGGCGATCAGGCCGATCAGCGCCACGAAGCCGATCGTCAGGTAGAGCCGGAGCGCGATCTCCGAGACCACCTTGGTGAGGATCAGGTTCTGGTCGACCGCGTAGAGGGTGAGATGGGCCACCGCGTAGGCCATCACGGTGACGCCGAGCATCCGCCGCACCACGAGGACCCTGGACCAGTCGGCGACGCGGCGGAGCGGAGAGACCGCCAGGGAGAACAGCAGGAAGCGCACCGCCCACTCGCCGGTGGCGTGGATCAGCGCGGTGATCGGCTTCGCGCCCAGGGCGTCGAGCCGGTAGGCGGCGGCGAGGTACAGGGCCGGCGCGATGCACCCCGCGAAGACGACGAGCTTCAGCCAGGAGAGGCGGCCGGCCCGATCGAGCCAGGGGCGGGGGATCTCGGGAAGGATGGCCGAGCGGTCGATCATGGGTCTCGGACAGGCTCATCTTCGGTGAAGGACGGCGGCGACCCGCCTTGCGGCAGGCGCCACGGCGAGAACGGCCGCCCCCGGGCTCCGGTGCCGGCACGGGTCGGTTCGCCGCGGCCGGGCTCAGGTTACACGGCCCTGTCGCCCGGCACGGTTGACCTCGGCCGCGCAGTGGCGAGATAGCGGGACGACGGACACCGGATGGATCCCATGCAGTACCGCAATCTCGGCCGCTCCGGCCTCAAGGTCTCGCCGATCTGCCTCGGCACGATGATGTTCGGCGGCCCCACCGACGAGGCGACCGCCGGCCGGATCGTCGCCAACGCCCGGGAGGCGGGAGTCAACTTCATCGACACGGCCAACGTCTACACGGACGGCCGCTCCGAGGAGATCACCGGCCGGGCCATCAAGGGCGACCGCGCCGCCTGGATCCTGGCCACCAAGGTCGCCAACCCGACGGGCTCGGGTGTCAACGACCGCGGCCTGTCGCGGGTCCACGTGATGCGGGCCGCCGA
Organism: Methylobacterium sp. P5_C11; assembly: GCF_054049775.1. Classification (NCBI taxonomy): domain Bacteria; kingdom Pseudomonadati; phylum Pseudomonadota; class Alphaproteobacteria; order Hyphomicrobiales; family Methylobacteriaceae; genus Methylobacterium; species Methylobacterium sp. P5_C11. Next base: position 5,074 of record NZ_JBFULS010000092.1, read on the forward strand.
GGATAGCCTGCGCCGGCTCGGCACCGACGTCATCGACATCTACTACCTGCACAAGGAAGATCACGACACGCCGCTCGCCGAGACGGTCCGGGCGATGGCCGACCTCGTGCGGGCGGGCAAGATCCGCCATTTCGGCGTCTCGAACCACCGCTCCTGGCGGGTCGCCGAGATCTGCCGGCTCTGCGACGAGCTGGGGATCGACCGGCCGGTGGTAAGCCAGCCCTATTACAATGCCTTCAATCGCATGCCCGAGACCGAGCACCTGCCGGCCTGCGCCCATTACGGGCTCGGCGTCGTGCCCTACTCGCCGCTCGCCCGCGGCGTGCTCACCGGCAAGTACGACCCGGACGCCCCGCCGCCGGCCGAATCCCGCGCCGGCCGCCAGGACACGCGGATGATGCAGACCGAGTGGCGCCCCGAATCTCTGCGCATCGCCCGGACCCTGAAGGAACACGCCGAGGCGCGGGGCATCACGGCCGGCCAGTTCGCCACCGCCTGGGTGCTGAACAACCGGCTCGTCACCGGCGTCATCGCCGGGCCGCGGACGGAGGCGCAGTGGCAGGAATATCTCGGCGCCCTCGACTACGCCTTCACGCCGGAGGACGAGGCGCTGGTCGACGGGTTCGTGGCCGCCGGACATCCGACGACGCCCGGCTACAACGACCCGGCCTACCCCCTGGAGGGGCGGGTGCCGCGGTGCGGCTGACGGAACGGCCTTGAACTTTCGACGATCCGCGGCTATCTGACCTTCAACAGTTCTGATGGCAGTCGAGAGGCTGCGGTTCGGGAGTGGGCCCCACCGGGTCCGCTCTTTTTTTTCGCCGCACGGGTCTCTCGCCGCGAAGGCCGCACGCCGCGGGCCGACCACCAGAACGCCGCGAAGGTTGCGCGCTGAACTCCATGTCGTCCGAGATCGAAGGGGATCTGTCCGAGAAGCGCCTCGTCCGCGAGGCCGGGGTCGCCGCGCGCGTCGCGCAGGCGATCGAGGGGCCGCTCGAGGGTCTGGGCTTCCGGCTGGTCCGGGTGAAGATGTCCAACATCAACGGCTGCACCGTGCAGATCATGGCGGAGCGTCCGGACGGCACCTTCACGATCGCGGATTGCGAGGCGGTGAGCCGGACGATCTCGCCGATCCTCGACGTCGACGATCCGGTGGGAGGGGCCTACAACTTGGAGGTCTCCTCGCCGGGGATCGACCGACCCCTGGTGCGGATCTCGGATTTCGCCCGCTGGGTTGGCTACGAGGCCAAGGTCGAGTTGAGCCCGCCGCTGGACGGGCGCAAGCGCTTCCGCGGCATCCTCGGCGCGCCGGATCCGGCGCGGCTTACCGTGCCGATCGATCTGCCCGACGTGAAGGAAGGGCTCCCGAGCCGCATCGACCTTCCGCTCAAGGACCTCGCCGAGGCCCATCTCGTCCTCACCGACGAGTTGATTCGCGAGTCGCTCCGCCGTGGCGGGCCGCCCGCCGAGGACGAGTCCGACGAGGTCGAGGACGATGCCCCGGACGCGGAGAGCCCGCCGCCGCCGGCGCGCAGCCCCTTCCGGCCGAAGGGGCCGAAGAAGGCCAGCCCCGCGGGCAAGCCCGAGAAGCAGCCCCGGACCGGCCCCAAGAAGCCGATCGTGACCAAGGCGTCCCGGCTCAAGGACCGCGACTCCCTGCACTGAGACCCCCGTGTCGGCCGCCCGGCGGCCGGCCCGAAGATTTGACGGAAGAGAAGGACCGACACCGATGGCCGTCGTCAGCGCCAACAGGCTCGAACTCCTCCAGATCGCCGACGCGGTCGCCCGCGAGAAGGTGATCGACCGCTCCATCGTGATCGACGCGATGGAGGAGGCGATCGCCAAGGCGGCCCGCTCCCGCTACGGCGCCGAGACGGACGTGCACGCCGAGATCGACAACAAGACCGGGGCGCTGCGCCTGTCGCGACACCTCCTGGTCGTCGATCAGGTGGAGAACGACGCCCGCGAGATCACCCTGGATCAGGCCCGCCGCTACAACCCGGGCGCCCTGGTCGGCGACGTGATCTCCGACACACTGCCGCCCTTCGATTTCGGCCGCGTGGCCGCGCAGTCGGCCAAGCAGGTCATCGTCCAGAAGGTGCGCGACGCCGAGCGCGCCCGCCAGTTCGACGAGTACAAGGACCGCATCGGCGAGATCCTCAACGGCATCGTGAAGCGCGTCGAGTACGGCAACGTGATCGTCGATCTCGGTCGCGGCGAGGGCATCGTGCGCCGGGACGAGATGATCCCGCGCGAGACCTTCCGGCCGGGCGACCGCATCCGCTCCTACCTGTTCGACGTGCGCTCGGAAGTGCGCGGGCCGCAGATCTTCCTGTCGCGCTCGCACCCGCAGTTCATGGCCAAGCTGTTCGGCCAGGAGGTGCCCGAGATCTACGACGGCATTGTCGAGGTGAAGGCTGTGGCCCGCGATCCGGGCTCCCGCGCCAAGATCGCGGTGATCTCCCGCGACGGCAGCATCGACCCGGTCGGCGCCTGCGTGGGCATGCGCGGCTCGCGCGTGCAGGCGGTGGTCGGCGAGCTCCAGGGCGAGAAGATCGACATCATCCCCTGGTCGGAGGACGAGGCGACCTTCATCGTCAACGCCCTCCAGCCCGCCGAGGTGGTGAAGGTGGTGCTCGACGAGGAGGCCGACCGCATCGAGGTGGTGGTGCCGGACGACCAGCTGTCGCTCGCCATCGGCCGCCGCGGCCAGAACGTGCGGCTCGCCTCTCAGCTGACTGGCTGGGACATCGACATCCTCACCGAAGCCGAGGAATCGGAGCGCCGCCAGAAGGAGTTCGCCGAGCGGACCCAGGTGTTCATGGAGGCGCTCGACGTCGACGAGACCGTCGGCCAGCTGCTCGCGGCGGAGGGCTTCCGCAACGTCGAGGAGATCGCCTACGTCGACATCCAGGAGCTGTCCGGCATCCAGGGTCTCGACGAGGAGACCGGCACCGAGATCCAGGCCCGCGCCCAGGACCACCTCGCCCGGATCGAGCAGGCGCACGACGCCCGACGCACCGAACTCGGCGTCGCCGACGAGCTGCGCGAGATCGAGGGCATCACCACGCCCATGATGGTGGCCCTCGGCGAGAACGACGTGAAGAACGTCGAGGACCTCGCGGGCTGCGCCACCGATGACCTCGTCGGCTACACCGAGGGCCGCGGCCCCGAGGCGGTGCGCCATGCCGGCTACCTCGACGGGTTCGACCTGTCCCGTGCCGAGGCCGAGGCCCTGATCATGGCCGCTCGCCTGAAGGCCGGCTGGATCGAGGCGCTGCCCGAGCCGGAGGAGACCGAAGAGGGCGCCGAGTCCGCCGAGGGCGAGGAGACCGCCCCCGCTCCGAACGAGGCCTGAGGCGAGAGCCGGCGGCGGAGGCGCGATGGCCGAGGTCGAGACGATCCTGCCCGAGGATGGGCCGGAGGCCGGGGGGCTCGATTCCGGCCCCGGCCGCCGCATGCCCGAGCGGACCTGCATCGTCACGCGCGTCGCCCAGGCCCCGGAGGCGATGATCCGATTCGTGCGCGGGCCGGACGGCAGCGTCGTCCCCGACCTGCGCGCCAAGCTGCCGGGCCGCGGCGCGTGGGTGAGCGCCCGGCGCGAGGCGGTCGCCACGGCGGTGCGGAAGAACCTGTTCTCGCGGGCGTTCAAGGGGCCGACCCCGGCCGCCCCCGACCTGCCGGACCGGATCGTGGCGGGGCTCCGGGACGATCTGCGGCAAGCCATCGCGATGGCTAACAAGGCGGGCTGCCTTGTCGCAGGTTTCTCGAAGGTCGAGGCCGCGATCGGCGGACAGCCGGCCGCCATCGCGGTGATCCACGCCGCCGAGGCGAGCCCGGACGGTCGCCGCAAGCTCGCCGCGGCCTTGTACAGGCGACACGGCGAGGCCATGTCGAGGATACCGATCATCGATGACCTGTCCGAAGACGAATTGGACATGGCCTTGGGTCGGGGTCATGTGATACACGCTGCGCTCGTCGCAGGAGCCGGAGCTGCCGGCTGCCTGTCGCGTTGGCGTCGGCTACGCTCCTTCGAGGGCGCCGCCGCGGCGACCGGGGAGCCCGATCCAGCCCGAATCGGCGGGATCGACGAAGCCTCACGTTGACGACGCAGGACAGATTTGGCCGGCGCCACCGGGCGACGGTTCACGGGACGATGGAAACCCTCAGGGTTCAGGCTGAATGAGCGATACGAACAACCCGGGCGACAAGACTCTGAACAGGACTTCCCCGAAGCCGCTGTCCCTCAAGCGGCCGATCGAGGCGGGGACCGTGCGTCAGAGCTTCTCCCATGGCCGCTCCAAGCAGGTCGTGGTCGAGACGGTGAAGCGCCGCGTCATCGGCGCGGCGCCGGCCGCTCCTGCCCGTGAGCCCGCCCCCGCGCCGCGTCCGGCACCGGCTGCGCCGACGGCGGCTCCCCCTCGTCCGGCCCAGCGCGCCGCCTCAGGTGTCGTGCTTCGCACGCTGAGCGAACAGGAGAGCGCGGCCCGTGCCGCGGCCCTCGCCGATGCGCAGCGTCGCGAGGCCGAGGCCCGCCAGAAGGCGGAGGCTGAGGCCGAGGCACGCCGTCGGGAGGCCGAGGCTCAGGCCCGCCGCGAGCGCGAGGCCGCCGAGGCCCGCCGTCGCGAAGAGGAAGAGCGCAAGGCTGCCGCTGCTGCCGCCGCCGCCGAAGCGGCGGAGGCCGCCAAGGCGGCCGCTGCGGCCCCTGCGCCTGCTGAACCCGCTCCTGTCGCCGAGGCGCCTGCCGCCGCCGCGCCGTCGAGCCCGCCGCCCGCTCCGGCGCCGGCTCCGACCCAGGCTCCGGCCCAGGCCGCGACCCCCGCTGCCCGCCCGGCTGCCGCCGCGGCTCCGGCC
>NZ_JBFULS010000093.1:0-9814 GCF_054049775.1 Methylobacterium sp. P5_C11
GGCTCTGGCGCACGACCGCGCCTGGGGGCCGTTCCGGCAGCGGCGGGGCCGCCCCTTCGCCGCGGCGCTGCGCGGGCTCCGGCGGCGGGCGAGGGCCGAGCCCGATCAGGCCTACCGGGCGGCGCTGCTGGCCCTGCACCGGGGCCTCGACGAGACCGATGGAAGGCGGGTGCTGGCCGACGATCTCGGCGCCTTCCTGGCGCGGCACGGGGCCTTCCGGGGACAGGCGGCGCTGCTCGCGCGCTTCTTCGAGGCCTCGCGCCTCGCCTTCTTCGGCGGCCGCCTGCCGGCCGCGCGCGCGGCCTGGCCGCTGTCCGAAGCCGAGGCGCTCCTGGTGCGCCTCGCGGCGGCGGAGCGGAGCGCGTGAGGCCGTGACCGATCTCATCACCCGCCTCGGCGCGACCGATCCCTGGATCCTGTGGCTGCTGCCGCTGGCGCTGCTGCCGCTGGCCCGCTCGGCCCTGCGCCGGACGGCCGTGCCGGCGGTCGCCGCCGCCCCGGCCGACCCCCTCTCGGCCTGGCTCGGCCGGGCGCTGACGCTCGCCGGCATTCTGGCCGTCGCCGGCCTGATCGTGGCCCTGGCGGGCCCCTACCGGACGGGGGCGCGGATCGGGCGCCTCGGCATCGGCGCGCAGGTCTCGCTGCTGATCGACCGCTCGGGGAGCATGAACGAGACCTTCGCGGGCCGGCAGCCCTCCGGCGCCGAGGAATCGAAGGCCGCGGCCTCCCGGCGCCTCCTGGCGGATTTCGTCGGCGCGCGGGCGCACGACCTGTTCGCCGTGACGGCCTTCTCCACCGCGCCGATGCTGGTCATGCCGATGACCGACCGCCACGACGCCGTGCGGGCGGCGATCGCCGCCATCGACCGGCCCGGCCTCGACTACACCAATATCGGCCGGGGCCTCGGCATGGCCCTGTCGCAGTTCGGAATCGATGTCGGCGCCTCGCGGGTGCTCCTGCTGGTCTCCGACGGCGCCGCGGTGATCGACCCGCGCCTCCAGGACCAGCTGCGCGCCGCCGTCGCGCGGATCCGGCCGAACCTGTACTGGCTGTTCCTGCGCACCGAGGGATCGCCCGGCATCGCCGACCGGCCGGCCGGCGAGGACACGCCCCAGGCCGCGCCGGAGCGCCATCTCGACCTGTTCTTCAAGAGCCTCGGCGTGCCCTACCGCGCCTTCGAGGCCGAGGGCGCCGCGGCGGTGGCCGCCGCCATCGGGCAGATCGAGGCCCTGGAGCGGGACCCGATCCCCTACGTCGAGGAGCGCCCGCGCCGGGACCTGACCGGGCTCGCCGCCGCGCTCGCCGCCCTCGGCCTCGCGATGCTCATCCTGGCCAAGCTCGCGGAGGCGGACCTCTTGGGCGCGCCGGTGGATGCGGAGACCACGACGGAAGCCGCGGGCGCGGCGGTGCGGAGGGCGGCATGAGTTCCGGCGCCCTCCTCGACGACCCGGCCCCGCGCCGCCGCGCCGCCGTCTCCCACCTCGGCGTCGCCGCGGCGTGGCGCCGAGTCCGGCCCGCCCTGCTGGTCGCCCTGCCGCTGGTCCTCGTGGCGGCCGCCCTGTGGTTCGCCGTCTCGGGCTGGAGCGCCGCGCGCGACGACGACCGGATCGCCGCCCTGGAGGCGGGCCGCGACCGACCGGTCGACCCGGATGCGCGACCGGCCCTCCTGGCGGCGCGGATCGGCTTCCTCGCCGCCCGGGACCGTCTCGGCGAGACCGAGCCCCTCCTCGACGCCCTCGACCGTGCCGGCGCGGCGCGGGAGGCGGCCCGGGCGCGGTACGTCATCGGCAACGCGCGGATGCGGCAGGCCTTCGCGCTGATCGGCCGGGGCGACCTCGACAAGGCAGCGCCCCAGGTGACGCTGGCGCGGCAGGATTACCGCCGCGCCCTCCAGGCCCGGCCCGAATTCTGGGACGCCAAGTACAACCTCGACGTCGCCTCGCGCCTCGTGCGCGACTACCCGGAATTCGACCGCAAGACCGGAGACGAGCTGCGCGCCGAGCCGAAGAAGATCTGGGCCGACATTCCCGGCCAGCCGCAGGGCGGCCCGTGAGACCGCGCCGAGTCCTTCCCCCCGTCTTGCCCCCCGTCCTGCCCCCCCTCGTCGCCCGAAACCTGCGCGACGGGCGGTTCCGCGCCCTGGCGGCCGCCCTCACGCTGACCCTCGCGGCCCTCGTCGCCCCGCCGATCCCGGTCACCCGCACCGGCGTGTCGGTGCTGGCGGTGGTCGACATCACCGGCAGCATGGCGGTGCGCGACTATCTCGCCGCCGCTGGATCCGTGAGCCGGCTCGAGACCGTCAAGACGGCGCTGCGGGCGACGCTGCCCGACCTCCCCTGCGGCTCGCGGGTGGCGCTCGGCCTGTTCACCGACCGGCGGCCGTTCCTGCTGTTCACGCCGGTCGAGGTCTGCGCCGACTTCGCGCCGCTGGACGGCGCCATCGCGGCCCTCGACCCGCGCATGGCCTGGGAGGGGGACAGCCGCGTCGCGGCCGGCCTGTTCCGGTCGATCGCCATGGCGGGCGAGATCGACGCCGACCTGCTGTTCCTCACCGACGGCCAGGAGACGCCGCCCCTGCCCGCCTCCGGTGGCCCGACCTTCGACGGCAGGCCCGGGGCGGTGCGCGGGCTGATCGTCGGGGCGGGCGGCTACGGCCTGTCACCGATCCCGCGCTTCGACGATCGCGGGCGCGAGACGGGCTTCCTCGGCGAGGGCGACGTCCAGCAGGAGAACCGCTCCGGGCCGCCCCCGGCCGACGCGGAATCGCGCGAGGGTTACAACCCGCGCAACGCCCCCTTCGGCGCCCAGGCCGCCCACGGCACCGAGCACCTCTCCGCGGTCCGCGAGCCCTACCTGAAGCGCCTCGCCGCCGAGACCGGCCTCGGCTACGTCCATCTCGACGGCCCGGGCGGTCTCGCGGCCCCCCTGCGCACCGCGGCGACGCCGCGCCCCCTGCCCGGCCGCCTCGACCCGCGGCCCGCCCTCCTGGCGGCGGCCCTGGGGCTGACGCTCCTGGCCCTCCTGGCGCGGCCCCTCGCCCGCGCCCTGCGCGTGCTCCGCGGGCGCGCGGTCCCCCCTGTTCCAACCCCCGTTCCAACCGGACCGATCAGGACCTGACCATGCGGATGCCCCTCGCCCTCGTCCCGGCCGTCGCCGCGGGCCTCGCCGTCGTCGGCCTCGCCGGCGCGGCGCTGGCCCACGGGCCGACGCCGCAGAAGATCGACCAGTCGATCACCATCCAGGCGCCCCCGGAGGCGGTCTGGACGGTGGTGGGCGATTTCGGCGGCATCGCGCGCTGGCACCCCGACGTGGCCAAGGCCGAGGCCAGTGGCGGCAATGTCGAGGGCACGACCCGCCGGGTGACCCTCAAGGCCGGCGGCACCCTGATCGAGGGGCTGGACGAGTGGCTGGCCGACGGCCGGACCTACGCGTACCGGATGTCCGACCCGGACCTGAAGGCGCTCCCGGTCTCCTCATACTCGGCGACGCTCACCGTCACTCCGGACGGGACCGGCTCCAAGGTGTCGTGGATCGGCCGCTTCTACCGGGGCGACACCGGCAACGAGCCGCCGGAGAACCTCAGCGACGAGGCCGGGCGGACGGCGATGAACCGCTACTTCGCGGACGGGCTCAAGGGCCTGAAGGCGGCCGTCGAGGGCCGGACGACCCATTGAGGCCCCGCATGCGCCACCTCCGGCTGATCGCGACGCTCGCGGCCGCCGCCGGGACCGGCGGCGCGGCCGCGGCCGGCGACCCCGTCTGGGTCGTCAGCCAGCAGGGGGCCGAGCTGGCGCGGATCGAGGCCGGGACCGTGGCCGGGCGGATCCCGCTCCGGCCGGCGCCGGTCGCGGCGGCGACCGACCGGGCCGGCCGCCTCTACCTGACCCACCCGGACGGGCGCGCCGTGACCGTCGTCGCGCCCGGCGAGCCGCCCCGCCGCCTGTCCGTCCCCGGCCAGGCCTTCGGCCTCGCGGCAAGCCCGGACGGCGCGCACCTGTTCGTCGGCGACTGGTCGGGCGACCGCGTCCTGCGGATCTCCGCGGCGACCGGCGCCGTCGAGGGCGCCGCCACGGTGGGCCGCGACCCGGCCCATCTCGTCCTCGACCGGCGCGGGCGGCTCTACGTCGCCGATCGCGAGAGCCGTCAGGTCAGCGTGATCGACACCGGGACGATGGCCCGGGTGGCCGTCGTCCCGGCCGGCGAGGCGCCCTTCGCCCTGGCGCTTTCACCGGACGAGGCGAGCCTCTACGTCGCCAACGTGCGCAGCGGCGATCTCACGGTGATCGACACGGCGACGTTGCGGGCCCGTGCCACGGTTCCGGCCGGCCGGATGCCCTACGGCGTCGCGGTCACCGGGGACGGCAGCCGCGTCCTGGTCACCAACCAGCACGCCGCCGCCGTGACGGTGATCGACGCGGCCCGGCTCGAGGTGGTCGCCACCGTGGCGGTGGGACCCTATCCCGAGGGCATCGCGGTGGCCGGCCCGCTGGCCTACGTGGCGAACTGGTTCTCGGACGACGTCTCTGTGATCGATCTCGCCACATGGCGCGAGACGGCGCGCATCAAGGTGGCGGAGGGCCCGCGCACGGTCTTGGCCGTAGGGGAGCCCGCGCGATGAGCCGGGCCGGCCGCGTCCGGATCGCGTCCGGCCTGGTCCTGCTGGCCCTCGGCGCCTGCGACCGCGGGTCGGACGAGCGCGCGGACGAGGCCGGCGCGGTGGTCGCCACCACCGCCGAGGGCACCCTGCCGGCCTGGCTCGCGCCGACCGACGGCACCGACCCGGCCCGCTGGCTCGCGGGCCGCGAGGCCGGGACGGCCCTGCCGGCCGACGATCCCCGGGTGCGCGCGATGGCGACGGCGCTGGCCGGGGCCCGCGACGGCTTCATCGAGGATCCGCGCATGATCGCCAACCGCACCGTCCAGCTCGGCCAGATGCTGGCCGAGGCCGGCCTCGGCGCGGGCTACGGCGCGATCCTCGACGGTCTCGGGGGCATCGCGGCGGGGCGCGGCCGCCGAAAGAGCCTCTACGGCGAGATGTGCCAGCACTACTACAACGCCCGGATGCAGGGGGCCGATCACGCGGCCGCGCTGGCGCGCCTCGCCGCCCCGCACCCGGCCCTGGAGGGGACACCGTGAGCACCGCCCGGGCCTCGGCCGACCGCCCGGCGGGGCGGGACGGCCCGCGGGTTCTCGACGCGGTCCTGATCGTCGACGACCATCCGGTCGTGCGGCGCGGCTTCCGCCACCTCGCGGAGGATGCCGGCCTCCGGGCGGTCCACGAGGCCGCGGACGTGGTGTCGGGCTACCGCACCTTCCACCGCCACCGGCCCGGGCTGGTGGTGACCGACCTCGGCTTCCGCGACCAGGGCCTGTCGGGCCTGTCACTGATCCGCCGGGTGCGGGCCCTGGAGCCGGCAACCCGGATCCTCGCTTTCAGCATGCACGACGACCCGGTGATCGTCGCCCGCGCCATCGAGGGCGGGGCGCACGGCTTCGTCCTGAAGGACACGGCGGTGACGCGGTTCCACGAGGCGATCGAGGCCGTCTCGGCCGGGCGCAGCTACCTGCCGCACGAGGTCGCCACCCGGATCGCCATGCTGAATGCCGGGCTGCTGGACTCGCCGCTGGCCCGCCTGACCGCGCGGGAGGTTCAGGTCCTGTCCCTGCTCGGGGTGGGCAAGTCCAACGCGGCGATCGCCGACAGCCTGTCGATGAGCGAGCGGAGCGTGTCGGCCGTCGTCTCGGGCATGAAGCAGAAGCTCGGCGCCGGCAGCCTCGCCGACCTCCTGCACATCGCCCTGGCGCGGGATGGGCGCCCGGTGTGAGGAAACCCGCGGCCCCGGCCGCTGCTAACGCGGCACGATCAGGCCGGGGATGACGGACCCACGCGGCCCGAAGGTCTCCTCGGCCTTCCGGCAATTCGCCGCGACGTCCTTGCGATAGGTTTCGATGTACCGGGTGGCGATCAGGTGCAGGTCGCCGGTCTCCAGGCTGGCGGCGTCGACGCCCAGGGCCTCGACGGTCTGCTTGAGGCGCGCGGAATCGCTACGCAGGTCTGGGCATTCGAGATTCACGAAGCCGGCGAGCCCCGCGAGCTTCGCCGCCTGGACGCGCCTGCGCTCGTCCGGAGACGGGTTCTGGGCCTGGGCCGCCAGCAGGCTCAGAAGGAGGCCGGCCGACACCAGGCCGGAAAGACGGACTGCGCGCATCGCTTCTCTCACCCTGTCCGAAGAGCAGCGCGTCCGTCGACGGTCGCGGCTGCGCAGATGTCCGCAGGTCTATGCCGCGGGACGGGAGATTTCCAACGCCAACCCGGTTCGTCAGCGTCTTACTCGGGCTCCCGCTCGACGCCGGCTGTGGACCGCAGGACCTCGCTGTCGCCGCCGGCCAGCACGACCGGCACGATCGGCGCCATGACGGACCTTCGGCGCGCGGACAGGGTGCGGACCTTCTCGCCCTCGTCCGGGACGAGGGTGCGTGAACGGCCGGCCGCGCACCGGCCGCACGCGGCACAGGCGACCGCATCGCGAAGGGACGGAATTACACGCAGCAATTGAATTCTGATCCATCGGAAAGAATCCGGAAAGCTCCGCCCTGCTAGTGTCCCGTCAGGTGGGCGCGGGCACCATCCGGTAGACTGTTCGCGCGGGCGGACGATTGGGATCCCCGGGCATGACGAGTGGGACGGTCGCGCTGCGGGAGAAGGCGAAGCGCCTCGACACCGTCCTCGACACGATGGACCAGGGCCTCATGATGATCGACGCCGCCGGCGTCGTTCAGGTGTGCAACGCGCGCGCCCTCGCGCTCCTCGACCTGCCGCCTGCGCTGATGCGGTCCCGCCCGACCTTCGAGGCTGTCCGGGAATACCAGATCGCGCAGGGCGAGTTCGGCAAGGCAAGCGAGGCCCTGCGGCGATGGGTGGCCGATCGCGGGGTGGAGCGCGGCGCCCACACCTACGAGCGCGAGCGCCCGAACGGCACCGTGCTGGAAATCCGGACCGTGCCGCTGCCCGACGGAGGGGCGGTGCGGACCTTCACGGACATCACCGCGCGCAAGCGGGCCGAAGAGACGCTGCAGGTGAGTGAGACGCGGCTCGCCCTGGCGCAGGATGCCGGCAGCGACGGGCTGTGGGATTGCGATCTCACGACGGGCGAGGCGTGGTCCTCCGACCGCTGGTGGGGCGTGCTCGGCTACGAGCCGGGCGAGCTGGCGAGCAACGCCCACACGTGGCGGGCTCTGCTCCACCCGGAGGATGCGGGCGCCGCCGAGCGCGCCCTGATCGAGCACCTGAGCGGACGGGCGCCGACCTTCGCGTGCGAGCATCGCATGCGGCGCAAAGACGGATCCTGGGCCTGGATGATGACCCGCGGCAAGGTCGTGGCCCGCGCCGACGACGGACGCGCGCTGCGGTTCATCGGCACGCAGATCGACATCAGCGCGCGCAAGTCGGCCGAGGGGCAGATCGCCCACATGTCGCGCCACGACGGCCTCACCGACCTGCCCAACCGCGCCCTGTTCTACGAGCGGCTGGAGATCCGGCTCGCCGACCTGCACCTCCACGGGGGTGCCTGCGCGGTGCTGTGTCTCGATCTCGACCGCTTCAAGGCCGTCAACGAAAGCCTCGGCCACGCGGCGGGCGATTTCCTGCTCCGGGCGGTGGCCCACCGCATCCGCGCGGTGCTGCGGACCGACGACACGGTGGCGCGCCTCGGCGGCGACGAATTCGCCGTGCTGGTGGCCGATGCGGGCGATCCCTGCCACGCGGAAACGCTGGCCGCGCGCCTGATCGAGGCGGTCCAGGCGCCGATCCCGTTCGGCAAGCAATGGCTGAAGGTGGGCCTGAGCGTCGGCATCGCGCAAGCGCCCGCCCACGGCCTCGACAGCGAGACGCTGGCCAGGCGCGCCGATCTGGCGCTCCACCGGGCGAAGACCGAGGGCCGGAACACCCACCGGATCTTCGAGCACACCATGGACGAGGCCGAAGCGGCCCGGCGCGACCTGGAGCGGGACCTGCGTCAGGCGATCGAGGCTGACGAACTCATCCTGCACTACCAGCCGCAGGTGAGCACCGGCACCGGCCGGCTCCTCGGGTTCGAGGCGCTGGTGCGCTGGGAGCATCCGACGCGCGGCTTGATCCCGCCGAATGCCTTCATTCCGTTGGCCGAGGAGAGCGGCCTGATCCTGCTGCTGGGGGAGTGGGTGCTGCGGGCCGCATGTCGGGAGGCGGCCCGCTGGGAGTGTCCCCTGAAGGTGGCGGTCAACCTGTCGCCGCGCCAGTTCGAGCAGGCTGACCTGCCCGAGCGCGTCCTGGCGATCCTGACCGAGACGGGCCTGGCGCCGACCCGGCTCGAACTCGAGATCACCGAGACGCTGATCATCAACGACATGGCCCGGGCGTTGGGCATCCTGCGCCGCCTGAAAGCCTTCGGCATCGCCATCGCGATGGACGATTTCGGGACGGGCTACTCGTCGCTGGCGACGCTGCAGGCGTTCCCCTTCGACAAGATCAAGATCGACCGGTCGTTCGTAGGCCATGTCGAGGCCAGCCCGCAGGCGGCGGTGATCGTGCGCGCGGTTCTCGGGCTCGGCCGCAGCCTGGGGATGAGCGTCGTGGCGGAGGGCGTCGAGACGGACGCGCAGATGCGCTTCCTCGCCGCGGAAGCGTGCGACGAGGCGCAGGGCTACCTGATCAGCAAGCCGCAGCCGATCGAGCGGTTCGCCGACCAGCTCCGCGCTCCGGATGGGTGCGTGGCGACGGGCGGCCCGGATTCCGCGGTCGCATAGACCGACGACGCGTCCACGGCTTCCCATCGATCCCGCGGCAACCGAGACGGCCCCTGCGCGGCGGGCGGTGCGAGGACGGCCGGGCGCCGGGGCCTTGGCCCGCGCCGCCGCAACCGCTTCCGCCCGGCGCCGGCCGAGTGTGGCGCGGCTGCGACACCGGGCGACGACCGCCTGTGGATGAGGCGCCCTGCCCCCGATCCGTCACGGTTGGGGTGCCAGCATGGCCGCACACAGTCGATCCGGCTTCCCCACATGCTCGCCCGACCCCACGCCCTTCTCCTCCGTCATCGCGAGCGCGCCGCCGTGCTCATCTCCTCCGCGCTGTTCCTGGCCGGTGCCCTTCCCCTCTTCTGGGCGCTTGGCTGATCCTCCGGTCGGGTCCGGCAGAGCCTGCGGCCGCCAGCCGGCGGCCGCAATCCGCTCCGGCGCGCTGCGTCGGGCGGGCGCAGGCACGGCGGCGCCGGCACCGCCCCCAGGCCGGGGCGGTCCTCGGACCGCGCAGACCCGGAACGGACGAAACCCCGGAAGCTTGCGCTCCCGGGGTGGTGCCGACCTCGCGGCCAGGATGATCGGGCTGGGGATGCGAAGTGCGACCCCGCGGCAATCCGGCTTCGCCGGATGACAGGGACCTTCGGCCCCCGCCCACCGCGTCGCCCGGCCTTTCGGCCGGGCGTGGTCCGATCGGGTCTTAGTAGGATCCGAACTTGTAGTTCAGGCCGGCGCGGACGACGGCGAACTCGTCGGAGCGGCGGCCGACGCCGCTGTAGACGACCGGGAAGTTGTTGGCGGCGTTGACGACGAGCGCACCCTGGCTGCGGGTGTTGCGGTCGAGGTTGACGTACAGGCCTTCGACCTTGAGCGTCACCGCCGAGGAGCGGAAGAAGTTCAGGAACGACTCGGTGGGCAGGGCGTACTCGATGCCGCCGCCGACGGCCCAGCCGGTGCGGAAGCTGTCGTTGCCGGCATAGCCGCCGAACGAGCGGTCGGCGCTGCCCGAGCCGTAGGCGAAGCCGCCGGTGCCGTACACGAG
>NZ_JBFULS010000094.1:0-9778 GCF_054049775.1 Methylobacterium sp. P5_C11
GCTCTGGGCCGCGCTCTGGGCCGCCGCGGGCGGGCGCGCGAGCGAGGCCGCCGCGTCGCTGGTCCCGGGCGGCAGCCCGGTGCGGATCGCGCCGCGTGCGGATGGTTTCGTCCTGGACGGGCGGGTCGTGCAGGTGCCCTGGGGCGGTTCGGTCGCCGCCCTGCTCCTCGACGCGGTCGACGGGGCGGGCGTCCCCCATCTCGTGCGGATCGGAGCACCCGGCACGATCCGCGACACGCACCACAACCTCGCGGGCGAGCCCCGCGACACTCTCGACCTGACGGGCTGCACCGTCTCGGCCGACGATGTCCGCGCCGCGCCGGGCTGGAGCACCGAAGGGGGCGTGCCGGCCGTCGAGGCCCTCGGCGCCTGGGTTCGGGCGCAGCAGATGGTGGGCGCGATGGAGACCGGCCTCGCCTCCGCCCTCGATCACGCCCAGGAGCGGCAGCAATTCGGCCGGCCGCTCGCCAAGTTCCAGGCGATCCAGCACATGCTGGCCGAGGCCGCGGGGCACGTCGCGGCGGCGAGTGCGGCCGCCGACCTCGCGGCCGCCTGCTGGGGCGATCCGCGCTTCGTCCTGGCCACCGCCATCGCGAAGGCGCGCTGCGGCGAGGCCGCGGGGCACGTCGCGGCGATCGGCCACCAGATCCACGGGGCCATGGGCTTCACGCAGGAGCACCCGCTCCACCGCGCGACGCGGCGGCTGTGGTCCTGGCGCGACGAGTTCGGACCCGACGTCCTCTGGCAGGAGCGGATCGGGCGCACGGTCTGCGCGGGCGGCGGCGCGGCCCTGTGGCCGATGCTGGTCCGGCTCCGGGGCGGCGCCGGCTGAGATGGGAGACCTGTGCGTGCCGGATCACTCCGCCGAGACTCACCACACGGAGACGAAGAAAGCCGGGCCGCTCGCGGGCGTGCGGGTCGTCGACCTGACCAGCGTGATCATGGGCCCCTCGGCGACGCACATCCTGGCCGATCTCGGCGCCGACGTGATCAAGATCGAGACCCCGGAGGGCGATTCCTTCCGGCATTACCGGCCGGCCCGCAGCGCCGGGATGGGCGGCAACTTCCTGCACCTCAACCGCAACAAGCGCAGCGTCCGCCTCGACCTGAAGCGACCCGCGGCGCGCGCGGCCCTCGACCGGCTGATCGGCACGGCGGACGTCCTCGTGCACTCCATGCGCCCCGACGCGATCCTGCGCCTGGGCTACGGCTACGACCGCGTGCGCGCACTGAAGCCCGATATCATCTTCTGCGGTGCCTACGGGTTCGGAGCCGACGGCCCCTACGCCCACAAGGCGGCCTACGACGACCTGATCCAGGCGGGCTCCGGCCTGGCGGCCCTGCAGAAAGCCGCCACCGGCCAGCCCGGCTACCTGCCCACGGTGCTGTGCGACAAGATCGCCGGTCAGGCCATCGCCTGCGCGATCCTCGCCGCCCTCTACGAGCGCCGGGCCGGCGGCGGCGGGCAGGCGGTCGAGGTGCCGATGTTCGAGACCATGGTGGAGTTCAACTTCGTCGAACACATGGTCGGCTACGCCTTCGAGCCGCCGCTCGGGCCGCCGGGCTTCAACCGGGTCCTGAGCCCGCGGCGCAAGCCCTACCGGACCCGGGACGGCCACGCCTGCATCCTGCCCTATTCCGATCGGAACTGGCGCGACTTCTTCATCCACACCGGCCGGCTCGACTTCGTGGACGACCCACGCTTCGCGCCGCTCGCCGTGCGGGTCGAGAACATCGAGATCCTCTACGCGCTGGTCGAGGAGGAGGCGCCGCGCAGGACCACGGCCGAATGGGTGGCATTCTGCGACTCGGTGAGCATCCCGTGCATGCCGGTCCTCGGGCTGGAGGACCTGCCGGAGGACGCGCACCTGAAGGCGGTGGGCTTTTTCGGCACCGCCGAGCATCCGAGCGAGGGGCGCTACCGCACCATGCGCCGCCCGGTCTCGTTCAGCGGCAGCCGCTTCGCGATCCGCCGCCACGCCCCCAGGCTCGGCGAGCACACCGCCGAGGTCCTGGCCGAGGCCGGGCTCGACCCGACGGAGATCGCCGCCCTGAGCGACGCCCCGAACCGTCCGGATTCTGCGCCCCTGGAGGCTGCCCGATGAATGCTGAGACCGCGACCCGCGACGCGGGCGACGACCTGCTGTTCTCCGTCGCGGAGGGCGTGGCGACGATCACGCTGAACCGGCCCGAGCGGAAGAACGCCTTCACCTTCCCGATGATCGAGGCCTGGACGGCGGCCCTGCAGCGCTGCCGCACCGACGCGGCGATCCGCGTCGTGATCGTGACCGGGGCGGGCTCGGCCTTCTGCAGCGGCGGCGACATCGTCGAGATGGGCGAGCGCCTCGACCAACTGCCCGCCCAGCGCAAGGATGAACTCCACGGGCGGATCCAGCGCATCCCGCTGACGCTGGAGGATCTCGACAAGCCGGTGATCGCGGCCCTCAACGGTGTCGCCACCGGTGCGGGCCTCGACCTCGCCCTGATGTGCGACCTGCGCTTCGCGGCGAAGAGTGCCCGCTTCGCCGAGACCTACGTGCGGGTCGGCCTCGTCCCCGGTGCGGGCGGCGCCCATTTCCTGCCCCGCCTCGTCGGGACCGCGAAGGCGCTGGAACTGTTCTTCACCGGTGATTTCATTGACGCCGAGGAGGCCCTGCGGATCGGCCTCGTCAACGGCGTCCACGCCGACGCGGACCTGATGCCGGCCGTCCAGGCGCTCGCGCGGAAGATCGCCAAGGCGCCGCCGCTGACGCTGAGCCTGATCAAGCGGGCGGTCTACCAGGGGATGCGCAACGACCTGCGCACCAACCTCGACCTGATCTCGTCCCATTACGCGGTCGTCACCGCGACGCCCGAGCATCGCGAGGCGGTGCAGGCCTACATCGGCGGGCGCGACAAGGGCTGACGCGACTTGATCCGGTCCGGCGGCGATCCCGATCGACGGCAGAACCATCGGCGCAAACGACATCTTCCCCCGGACATCACACTTTCGTGCTTGTCGCCGCGGCGCTCACCTGCAAGTCTATCCAAAATTCAATCCGCGCAACGACGCGGATGTCAGTCTGGGAGGACGCGATGACGGCTCGGATTCTCGGTGCGCTCGCCTGTGCGCTCGCCTTCGCCGCGCCGGCCGCGGCGCAGACCCCGATCGTCATCAAGTTCAGCCACGTCGTCACCACCGACACGCCCAAGGGCCAGGGGGCCGAGCGGTTCAAGCAGCTCGCCGAGGAGCGCACCAAGGGGGCGGTCAAGGTCGAGATCTACCCGAACAGCACGCTCTACAAGGACAAGGAAGAGGTGGAGATGCTCCAGCTCGGCGCCGTGCAGATGCTGGCGCCGTCCACGAGCAAGTTCGGCCCCCTCGGCGTGAAGGAGTTCGAGGCCTTCGACCTGCCCTACATCTTCCCCAACGAGCAGGTGCTGCGGCGCGTCCAGGACGGGCCGATCGGCCAGGGCCTGTTCAAGAAGCTCGAATCCAAGGGCATCAAGGGCCTCGGCTACTGGGACAACGGCTTCAAGATCCTCACCGCCAACAAGCCGATGCACGGGCCGGAGGACGTGAAGGGCCTGAAGTTCCGGATCCAGTCCTCGAAGGTGCTGGAGGCGCAGTTCAAGCAGCTCGGGGCGCTGCCGCAGGTCCTGGCCTTCTCCGAACTCTATCAGGCGCTGCAGACCGGCGTCGTCGACGGCCAGGAGAACCCGCCGTCGAACGTGACGACCCAGAAGATCAACGAGGTGCAGAAGCACGCCTCGCTGACCTATCACGGCTACGTCGGCTACGCGGTCATCGTGAACAAGGGCTTCTGGGATGGCCTCCCGGCCGACCTCCGCACGACGCTCGAAGGGGCGATGAAGGACGCGACCGCCTACGAGCACGAGATCGCCGACAAGCAGAACGAGAAGGCCCTCGCCGACATCCGCGCCACCGGCAAGACCGAGGTCTACACGCCGACCGAGGCCGAGAACGCCGCGTGGCGCAAGGCCCTGGCGCCGGTCCAGCGCGAGATGGCGTCCCGCGTCGGCAAGGATCTGGTCACGGCGCTGAACAAGGAAGCCGAGGCGGCGCCGAACAACTGATCCCGCCTCAGCGCCGCCCGGACCGACCATGTTGCTGAAACTTCTCGATCGGCTCGAAGAGGTGCTGATCGGAACGCTGATGGCGGCCGCGACCGTCATCACCTTCGCCACGGTGGTGCACCGGTTCCTCTCCGGCATCCCGGCGCTGCAGGACTACACCGACCGGATCGACTTCGGCTGGTCGCAGGAACTGTGCATCTACATGTTCATCTGGGTCGCGAAGTTCGGCGCGGCCTACGGCGTGCGCACCGGGATCCATGTCGGCGTCGACGTGCTGGTCAACCGGCTGCCGCCGCGCGCGCGCCGGGGCATGGTCCTGCTCAGCCTCGCGGCGGGCGCCCTGTTCACCGGGATCGTCGGCACGCTCGGCACGAACTTCGTCTGGCGGATCGGCCACACCGACCAGACGACGCCCGACATGGAGATCCCGGTCTGGATCGTCTACCTCGCGATCCCGCTCGGCTCCTACCTGATGTGCTTCCGCTTCCTGCAGGTCGCGTGGGGCTTCTGGACGACCGGGCACCTGCCCGCCCGTGACCACGCCCATGTCGACGGCGTCCAGACCGTCGAGGGCGTCGACCCGGTCCAGCTCGGCCGCGAGGGAGGCCCCGCATGAGCGGCCTGATCATCTTCGGGCTGCTCATCGCCCTCATGCTCACCGGGATGCCGATCTCGATCGCCCTCGGCCTGACGGTGCTGACCTTCCTGTTCACCCTGACGCAGGTGCCGATCGAGAGCGTCGCGCTCAAGCTGTTCACCGGGATCGAGAACTTCTCGATCATGGCGATCCCGTTCTTCATCCTCGCCGGCAACTTCCTGGCCCATGGCGGCGTGGCGCGGCGGATGATCGCCTTCACGACCTCGCTCGTCGGGCATTGGCCGGGCGGCCTCGGCCTCGCCGGCGTCGTCGCCTGCGCGCTGTTCGCCGCCGTGTCGGGATCGAGCGTGGCCACCGTCGTGGCCATCGGCTCGATCATCCTGCCCGCCATGGTGGCCGAGGGCTACCCGCGGCGCTTCGGCGCCGGGGTGATCACCACCTCGGGGGCGCTCGGCATCCTCGTGCCGCCCTCGATCATCCTCGTGCTCTACGGGGTGTCGACGAATTCCTCGATCGGCAACCTGTTCCTGGCCGGCGTGATGCCCGGCATCGTCCTGTCGGCGATGCTGGCGAGCGTCACCTTCGTCATCGCCAAGCGCCGCGGCTATCCGCGCATGCCGAAGGCCTCCTGGGCCGAGCGCCTGCGCGCCTTCCGCGAGAGCGCCTGGGGCTTGTTCCTCGTGGTGATGGTGATCGGCGGCATCTACGCGGGGATCTTCACGCCCACCGAGGCGGCCGCGACCGCCGCGGTCTACGCCTTCGTCATCGCGGTCTTCGTCTACCGCGACCTCAAGCTGTCGGACGTGCCCCGGGTGCTCCTCGCCTCGGCGAACATGAGCGCGATGCTGCTCTATATCATCACGAACGCGGTGCTGTTCTCCTTCCTGATGACGTCGGAGAACATCCCGCAGACGATGGCGGCGTGGCTGATCGCCATGAACTTCAGCCCGCTGGTCTTCCTGCTCGTGGTCAACATCATCCTGCTGATCGCCGGCAACGTGATGGAGCCGTCCTCGATCCTGCTGATCATGGCGCCGATCCTGTTCCCGATCGCGGTCAAGCTCGGGATCGACCCGATCCATTTCGGGATCATCATGGCGGTCAACATGGAGGTCGGCCTGTGCCACCCGCCGGTCGGGCTCAACCTCTACGTCGCCAGCGGCATCGCCCATATGGGCATCTCCGAGCTGACGGTCGCGGTGCTGCCGTGGCTGCTGACGATGCTGGCCTTCCTGGTCCTGGTGACCTATTGGCCCGGCCTGTCGCTGTGGCTTCCCCGGGCGCTCGGGGCGATGTGACGGCCGCGACCGAACCATTGCGCCGTCGGCAACCCGCTCCGTTCGGATACCATCGAGCCGTCACGGTGCCCGCTCGCGCGGGCGTCCGAGTGGCGCGCCTTCAGAACACGGCGTGGTCGCCGCGCTCGGCGGCGGCCTCGCCTCGGATCACGCGCGCGTAGTAGGCGAAGAGCGTTTCGGAGCCCGTCGACGGTGTGGCGTGCGCATCGTACTGCCCCGTCGCCGGATCCAGAACGAGCATGGACTCCGTCGCGTAGTACCGTCCGATGCGCGCGAGCTCAGCCTTGGCTGCCAGGGCCGGGGCCAGCCGTCCCAGCACGGTCAGCGTGGCTATGATGGCGTCCAGAAGGGCCACGGGCACATGCGTGAACCGCGCTTTGCGCCCCAGCAGGGCGAAGAGCTGCTCGCCCTGCGCCTTCGGGGTCACGGCTTCGCCCGGGCCGCCGATCGGGAGCACGCGATTGCGCCGGTCCGCATGGTCGAGGCAATCGGCGATGTAGTGGCCCAGGTCGTCGTCGCTGATCGGCTTGCAGGATGTCAGCCTGCCATCGCCGAAAATCAGGAAGGACTTCCCGCGTTTCAGACGATCGATTTGCCCCGACAGTGATTTGAAGAACGCCGTCGGCCGCACGATCGTGTAATCGAGGCCCGACTGCACCAGCACGCCCTCGAACGCGAGCTTGGCGTGCTGGAACGCGAGCCTCGGCTTCTGGACGCAGATCGCCGAGAGCAGGATGACGTGTGTCACGCCGGCCGCCTTGCCGGCGTGCAACGCGCTCACATGCGCTTGATAATCGATCGCCCAGGCGTCGTCGGGCAATCCCGTGCGCGAGGCGAGACACGAGACCAGGACGTCGAACGGCTCGCCGCGGAAACCCGCGTCGGCGAGGGACGATGGATCGGTCACGTCCACCACCCTCGCGGTGGCGCCTGTAGGCAGGCGGGTGCGCGCGGGCGGGGCCGAAGGGTCGTCGAGGTCGGCGCGGTGCCTGACGAAACAGACCACGTCATGGCCGCGTGACACCAGCGCTCGCACGGTCGCACGCCCGATCGTCCCGGTGCCACCGAGGACGGCGACACGTCGCGCACGCGACGCGTTCGATGGGTGTCCGGTCACGCTCATCTCATCCAGACGCATTGAGGTCCGACACTGCCGGTCGCTGTCGACGAGACCGTACCGACCCACCCGACGAGCATGCCGCCTTCGAAGCTGGATTGCCACGGGCGTGGCCGAAGGGTCAGAGCGTCATGCCGGTTTCCGGGCACGGGGCGCCGCCGCCCGCGCCCGAAGCCGCCGCATCGGGACGGTCAGGCGGCGGCCTACCTGCGCGGGCGTCGGGCTCCGCGTGGACCCGAAGGCTGCGGTGTATTGTTCCGGTTCTCATCGAACAGCTTGCGCCACCGGTTCAACCGCTCGGGTTCGAGCCGGCCGTCCGCGACAGCGGCCTGCACGGCGCAACCGGGTTCGCGGGTGTGGGTACAGTCACGGTACCGGCACGCGGGCGTGAGTTCGATGATCTCGGCGAACAGGGTTTCGATGCCGTCCGCGGCGCCGCTGACGTGCAGCGTTCGCATCCCCGGCGTGTCGATGACCCAGCCGCCGTCGGCGATGGCATGCAACGAACGCGACGTGGTCGTATGGCGTCCCTTGGCATCGTGCTCGCGGATGCCCCCGGTCTGCTGGGCCTGTGCCTGACCGGGACCGACCAGCGTGTTCACCAGGGTCGATTTGCCGACACCGGAGGAGCCGACCAGCGCCACGGTCTGCCCCATCCCACACCAGGGCGCGAGCGCGTTGGCCGCTGCGGGCAGACGGGGGTTGAGGGTCACGACGTCGAGCCCCCGTTGCAGCTGGGACGCCTGACGCTGGTAGTCTCCCACATCGGTGGTCGTGTCGGCCTTGGTGAGCAGGATCACCGGGGTTGTGCCGCCTTGATTGGCCAGAGCCAGATAGCGCTCCAGTCGCGCCGGATTGAAATCGGCGTTGCAGGACGTGACGATGAACAGCGTATCGACATTAGCCGCAGCGGCCTGCAGGTCTCGGCTGCCTTCGGTGCGTCGCTCCATGACCGTCCTGCGGCCGAGACGGCGATGCAGAGTCCGGGTCTGGGGATCGACGAAGACCCAATCCCCCACGGTGAAGTCGCTCGTGCTGGCGTGAATCGCGAGCGTCAGTTCGACGGATCCGACTCCCGACAGGGCGGTCAAGCGAGACCGGTGAAGCGTCGCGATCCGCATCGGGGCCAGATCGGCCTCGTGGGGTTCACGCTGGTCTGCGAAGAAGTCGGACCAACCCAGGCTTGCGAGCGACGTGGGTCGGAAGGAAGCGGGATGATCGATCACCATCCTGCCCATGCCATGGCGTCATGCGCCTGGCCAGCCCGCCGCTGCCCGACGCAAATCGATGCCGGCTGCGTGCAAGGACCACCCCGGCGCCCTCCCGCTTGGCCTTATGACCGGAGGCGGAAGGTTGCATCGGTGCGCAGGTCGATCCGAGCCGGGCCGCGGTCGTGCGACGTAAGCAGCCGGTTAGACGCATCGGTGTCCGCACGGGAGCGGCAGCGGAGGCGTGCCACGCCGGCTCCGGAACAGCGCGTCCCGCCGCGCGCTCATAGGATTAGCACTTCCGCGCGGCGAGTGCTAATGATGCATCGATCGGGCAGCGACGACTTTCTCGTCGCGACTCCTCCCGCGACAGCGCCAACCATGTCGGTTGGATCTCGCCAGGGAACGATCAGGATCTCACGATGACATTCCGTCCGCTGCACGACCGCGTGGTGCTCCGTCGCATCGAAGGCGAGGAGAAGACCAAGGGCGGCATCATCATTCCCGATACGGTCAAGGAGAAGCCGCAGGAGGGCGAGGTCATCGCCGTCGGCCCCGGCGCCCGCGACGAGGCCGGCCGCGTCAACGCCCTCGACGTGAAGGCCGGCGACCGCGTCCTGTTCGGCAAGTGGTCCGGCACCGAAGTCAAGATCGACGGTCAGGACCTCCTGATCATGAAGGAATCCGACATTCTGGGCGTCATCGCCTAGCCCGGATCAGGCCGCTCGGAGCCTGACGACGATCTGCCCTTCGAGGCGCCCGCTGTGGCGCGCCTCGGGGCCAAACCACAGATGATGAGTGCACCACCATGTCCGCCAAAGACGTTCGCTTTTCGGTCGATGCCCGCGAGAAGATGCTGCGCGGTGTCGAACTGCTCGCCAGCGCGGTGAAGGTGACGCTCGGCCCCAAGGGCCGCAACGTCGTGATCGAGAAGAGCTTCGGCGCCCCGCGCATCACCAAGGACGGCGTCACCGTCGCCAAGGAGATCGAACTCGTCGACAAGTTCGAGAACATGGGCGCCCAGATGGTGCGCGAAGTGGCCTCGAAGTCGAGCGACACCGCCGGTGACGGCACCACCACCGCGACCGTTCTCGCCGCCTCCATCGTCCGCGAAGGCGTGAAGTACGTCGCCGCCGGGATGAACCCGATGGACCTGAAGCGTGGCATCGATCTGGCCGTCGCCGCGGTCGTGAAGGATATCGGCGCGCGCTCCCGCAAGGTCGCCTCGTCCGCGGAAATCGCCCAGGTCGGCACGATCTCCGCCAATGGCGACAAGGAGATCGGCGAGATGATCGCCCACGCCATGCAGAAGGTGGGCAACGAGGGCGTGATCACGGTCGAGGAGGCCAAGACGGCCGAGACCGAACTCGACGTCGTCGAGGGCATGCAGTTCGACCGCGGCTACCTGTCCCCGTACTTCATCACGAACGCGGAGAAGATGGTCGCCGAGCTTGAGGACCCCTACATCCTCATCCACGAG
>NZ_JBFULS010000095.1:0-9624 GCF_054049775.1 Methylobacterium sp. P5_C11
GTCGCTGCCGGTGTCGCCGCGCCCTGCCGAGGCGCCGGCCGCCCAGGCGCGTCCGCCCGAGGTGCCGCCGCGGCGCCACGCCGGCGCCGGCTTGGTCTTTCCGTTCCAGTCCTTGCCGCCGGCGGTCCTGTTCGAGCGCGGCGGCGTCGCCACGCTGGCCTTCGAGACCGCAGAGCCGGTGGCCATACCGTCGGAGCGCCAGGGGCTCGCGCCGATGGGACCGCCGGCCCGCACGGGACCGCTTACGGTCCTGCGCTTTCCGATCCCGCCCGGCCGCCTCGTCGATCTCAACGCCGTCACCACCGACGCCGGCCCGGCCTGGGAACTCTCGGCGGGCGACGCCCTGAGCCCGAGCGACATCCTGGATCCGGTCCGCAAGCCCGATCCGTCCGGTCGCATCGCCGTGGCGCTGGCCCTGCCGCATCCCGGTTCGGCGACGTGGCTCACCCTCGATGACGAGCGGATCGCGGTGGTCACCTCGACCGCGCAGCGCCCGGTCGGCAATCCGAAGAGCCGCCGCTTCGTCGATTTCGAGATCCTGCCGAGCCGGCACGGCCTCGCGGTGCTCGCCGGCGCCGACGACCTGGCGGTGCGCCCCGAACTGGAGGCCGTCTCGATCGGCCGCGAGGGCGGTCTCGCGGCCTCTGTGGCGGCCCGCAAGCCGGACGCGGTGCTCGCCGAGGCGGGTGCCCTCGCGATCGCGAAGGAATCCTGGGAGCGCGCCCGGATGGGGAACGTGCGCGACACCCTGCGCGGCCTCTTCGCCGCGGTGGTCGCCGCGACGCCCTCCGAGCGCGGGCCGGCACGGCTGGCCCTGGCCCGCGCGGATCTCGCCAACGGCCTGGATTACGAGGGCCTGACGGCGCTCGAGACCGCGGCCAGCGACGATCCGCTCCTCGCCGCGCAGCGCGACACCGCCCTTCTCCGGGGCATGGCTCTGGTGCGGATCGGCCGGAGCGCCGAGGCGCTGAAGGCCCTCAGCGTGCCGCTCCTCACCGACGATCCCGAGGCCGCCCTGTGGCGGGCGATGGCGGCGGCCGGGTCGGGCGACTGGAAGGTGGCGGAGGCCGGCTTTCTCAAGGTCCTGCCGCTGGCCAAAGGCTATCCCGCGGATCTGGCGCAGACGATCCGCGCCAGCGCGGCGGAATCGGCGATCGAGAACGGTGATGCCGAGACCGCCGCCGCCCGGGCGGAGGCCGAGCGCGATCTGCAGCCCTGGATCCGCGACCGGCTGGCCCTGGTCCGTGCCCGGGTGGCCGAGGCGACCGGCCAGATCGAGGCGGCCCTGGACGCCTATGCCCGCCTGGACCAGTCGGCGGTGCGGCCGGTCTCGGCCGAGGCCGCCCTCAGGGGCGCTCTCCTCGCCCGGGCCGCCGGCAAGATGACCGCCGACGCCGCGATGGAGCGGCTCGAGCGGCTGGCGCTGACCTGGCACGGCGGCCCGGTCGAGGACGGCATCACGGTCGGACTCGCGCGCCTCTACCTCGGAGCCGGCCGGTGGCGCGATGCCTTCACGGCGGTGCGCCGGGCCAACGCCTTCGCGCCCAACGCTCCCGCGACGGCGGCCCTGGCCCGGGACGCGCAAGCCGCCTTCGAGAATCTCTACCTCACCGACAAGGGGGATGCGCTGTCCGGGGTCGAGGCCGTCGCCCTCTTCTTCGATTTCCGCGAGTTGAGCCCGATCGGGCGGCGCGGCGACGAGGTGGTGCGCCGGCTGGCCGACCGCCTCGTGGGTCTCGACCTCCTCGATTCCGCAGCCGACCTCCTGCAGTACCAGATCGACAACCGCCTCACCGGCCCGGCACGCTCGGCTGTGGCCGCGCGCCTCGCCACCGTGCGGCTGATGGACGACAAGCCGATGGAGGCGCTGAAGGTCCTCGACGCCACCGATCTCCCCGAACTCCCGGGCGAACTCAAGCGCGCCCGGGGCCTCATCCGAGCCCGTGCCCTGTCGGACCTGACGCGCACCGACCTCGCCCTGGAGACGATCGAGGGCGAGAGCGGCCCGGATATCGAGCGCCTGCGGGCCGACATCTACTGGGGTGCCCGCCGCTGGCGCGAGGCCGGCGAAGCCCACGAGGGCCTGCTCGGCGAGGCGTGGCGATCCGGCCAGCCCCTGGACGATCAGGCGCGCGCCGACGTCGTGCGCGCGGCGATCGCCTACGACCTCGCCCGTGAGGCGATCGGCCTCGAGCGGCTGAAGGCGAAGTTCTCCGAGGCGATGGCGGCGAGCCCGGACGCCCGCACCTTCGCCCTCCTCACGGGCACGGACCCGACCCGGACGCCCGGCTTCCGGGACATCGCCGCCCGCGCCACGAAGGCCCAGACCCTATCGGCCTTCCTGGCCGAGTATCGCAAGCGGTACCCGGACGCCGCCGCACCCGATCGTGGCCGGCCCGTGGCGCCGGGCACGAATGGCGAGGCGCCGCAGGGTGGTCAGCAGCAGAGCAGCGCCGAAACCCCCGGCACGCCTCCGGGGTGAGCGGGCCGGTCGTCATCGATCCGGACGCCTTCCTCGAGACCGAGACGGGCCGCGTCTGGACGCCCGACCGGAATGCCGAGGCGTGGCGCCTGGCCTTCGCGGCGCTGCGCGCTGCGCTCACCGCGCCATCGGCCAAGCGGCTCGTGCTCGTGTGCGGCCTGCAGGGCGGTGGCAAGTCCACTTGGATTGCCCGGCAGCGGCCGCAGGCCGGCCACGTCTACGTCGATGCCGCTTTGCCCGGCCGGCGGCACCGCGCACCGATCCTCGCCATCGCGCGATCCTGCGGCGTCCCCGCAGAAGCCGTCTGGATCCGCGCGCCGCTCGCGGTTGCCGTCGAACGGAACCGGCGCCGCCCCGCCGACCGGCAGGTTCCCGAGGCCAGCATCCGCTCCGTCGAGCACCTGTTCGAGCCGCCGTCGTGCGCGGAAGGCTTCGCGGAGGTCCGGATCGTCGATGCGACGTCCCACGCCGGCCCGCAACCGGGCCGCGATCATCCGCCGTAGCTCTGGACCAGGGAGCCGGCGACCAGGGTCCAGCCATCGACCAGCACGAAGAAGATCAGCTTGAACGGCAGCGCCACCGTCGCCGGCGGGACCATCATCATGCCGACGGCCATCAGCACCGAGGCGACTACGAGGTCGATGATCAGGAACGGGATGAACAGCAGGAAGCCGATCTCGAAGGCCCTGCGCAGTTCCGAGATCATGAAGGCCGGGGTCACGATCTCGAGGCCGACATCCTCCGGCCCTTTCGGCGCCGGCACCTTGGCGAGGTCGAGGAACAGCTTCAGATCCTTCTCACGCACATTGCGCAGCATGAAGGTCTTGAACGGTGCCGAGGCACGCTCGAACGCCTGCGCCTGCGTGATCCGGCCGGCGATCAGCGGCTCGATCCCGGCGCTGTAGGCGGCGCGGCCCGTCGGGGCCATCACGAAGGCGGTCAGGAACAGGGCGAGGCTGACGAGCACCGCGGTCGGCGGGGCCGTCTGGGTTCCCAGGGCCGAACGCAGGATCGACAGCACCACCACGATGCGGGTGAAGGCCGTGGCCATGACCAGCACGGACGGGGCCACCGCCAGGACGGTGATCAGCGCGACGAGCTGCAGGGCGCGCTCGGTGGTGCCCCCGGCTCCGAGATCCAGGGTGACGCTCTGGGCGAGTGCCGGACCGGCGGCGAGGAGCGTGCCGGCGAGTCCGGAGAGGGCGAGCCGCCGGAGAGGCAGCTTCGGGACGATGCCCGTCGGGCGGGTCGGCGCGGGATGCGTTCGGGTCACGGGCGGTCGCAGCTGGGGGTGGCCGGGCTGACGCCGGCCCGGCGCGCCTCGAGATTCTGCCAGACGAGGAGAGCCGGCAGGCCGAGCACCACGTCGGGCACGCGGCGGGCCAGCGAGAGGGCGAGCGCGGTGCCGGCGTCGATGCCGAACAGGCCGCAGACCAGGACGAGGCCGCCTTCCTGGACGCCGAGGCCGCTCGGAACCAGGAAGGCGGCGGCCTTGATCGCCTGACTGAGCGCCTCGATCACCAGGATGTCCGCCAGGCCGACATGATCCACGCCGATGCAGGCGAGGACGACGGCGACCTCGGCCGTGCCGAGCAGCCAGGCCAGCGCGTGCAGCGCGAGGGATTGGCCGAGGTGTCCCCGGCGGCTCGATGCCCAGACCGTGTCGAGGGCACCCTGGATCCGTGGGGTCGGCTCGGGGCGTGCCTCGGTCTCGCGCACGAAGCGCCGGCCGAGGGCGGCGAGCCGCGCCTCGATCTGCCGCACGATGCCGGTGCGCTGGAGGGCGAAGAACGCCGCCACCGCCAGTCCGGCCACTGCGAGCGTCCGCAGCGTCCAGCTGGCGAGGGCCGCCGCCTCGGCGCCGTCGACCCGGCTCAGGAGACCGGCACCGAGGCCGGCGAAGAGGGCGAGCGTTCCGACCTGGAACAGCATGTCGGCCAGGACGGAGGCCGCCGCCAGGGAGCCGGCCACGCCCCAGAAGGTCAGGAGGCGCGCCCCGAGGACGTCCCCGCCCACCGACGCCACGGGCAGCAGCACGTTGATGCCTTCGCGGACGAAGCGCAGGATCAGGCAGGCCGCGGCCGTCCCCGGCATCAGCCCGTCGAGGATGCGCGCCCAGGCGAGGCCGCAGATCAGGACCACCAGGATCCGCACCAGGGT
Organism: Methylobacterium sp. P5_C11; assembly: GCF_054049775.1. Classification (NCBI taxonomy): domain Bacteria; kingdom Pseudomonadati; phylum Pseudomonadota; class Alphaproteobacteria; order Hyphomicrobiales; family Methylobacteriaceae; genus Methylobacterium; species Methylobacterium sp. P5_C11. The sequence continues at coordinate 4,643 of NZ_JBFULS010000095.1, forward strand.
CACGCCGGCGAAGCCCGCGACGCCGATCCGCCCGAAGGCCGCGGCCACGGCGGCGAGATCGTTGGTCGCCACGAGCCAGACCGCGAGGCCCAGGCCGATCAGTGTGCCGAACAGGGGCAGGCGACGCAGCACGGCCTGGGCCATACGCCGCTTCCGGGAAACGCGGTCGCCGGTCACGGTGTGCGGGCCTCGCGTCGAGAGGCGGGCAAGAGCGCGCTCCAGGTTGGGCCGGTCAGCGTGCCGGCGGCGATTCGTCGGGTGGCTCCGCGGCTAGAGTGCTATTGGGGCCGAATTCGGGGGGCGACGGCGGGACAGGACCGGATCGAGCACGGCGGCGAGAGCCTCGGCCGGTCCGGCGGCGGGATCGAGCAGGACGACGCGGCCCGCGGCAAGGCTCGCCCCGGTGGCGATCGCCACCGCCCGCTTCGGGCAGGGGCCGAGGCAGCCCGATTCGACGATGCAGAGCTTCCGCCGTCGGCCGGCCCCCCCATCCCGCGCGACCTGCTTGGCGCCCTTCTTCAGCAGGCCGCGCAGGTCGCGCCCGCGCAGCCCCTGCCGCTTGGCGCATTTGGAGCACACGACCACGATGTCGGTCAGCTTGGTCTTGGCCGAACTCGTCTTGGCCGAGTTCGTCTTGGCCGAACGGCCGGTCGGGCGGTCGTCGCCGCCCAGGACACGCGCTTCTGTCATCATTCAGAGACTGTAGGACGCGATACCCGTTCGGCGCCACGCCGCCCGTCGTCGCGGCGCAGCAGCCGGCGGGCGTCCGGGTGGGGCGCCATAAAAAGGGCCTAAAAGAACGGGATTCCCGAAGCCGCGCACGGGCCGCCCATCGGCCGGCGCCGCGGCAGCGGAACCGGCGCAGACCCAGGAACAATGAGCGGATGAGCTTCGACGAGGTCAAGGACGACACGCGCGAAGGCGAGATCGTGACGTTCGCCGCACCGACGATGACCGAGCTGCGGCGGAGCGCCGAGACCATTCGGCCGGTCCCGGAGAAGCGCACGAGCCGGGCGCTGGTCGCCTCGGTCCGCGAGCGCCTGGACTGGACCCGGCTGCCGGGCCTGCGCCCGCGCGAGGAGGACACGTCGAGCTATGGCGGCCGCATCATCCGCCGCGTCAGCTTCTTCGTGCTGCTGCCGACCCTCGTGGTCGGCCTGTACCTGTTCGCGTTCGCGTCCAACCAGTACGTCGCGGAGGCCCAGTTCGCGGTCCGCGGCAACGTCGAGCCGATGGAGAACATCTCGCTCGGCCAGTACACGAACCTGATCCAGAAGCACAACAGCCAGGACAGCTTCATCGTCCGCGACTACATCAGCAGCCAGACTCTAGTTGAGGCCCTCGAGAAGAGCATCGGCATCTCCAAGATGTTCTCCCGGACCGAGGCGGATTTCTGGGCGCGCTTCGATCCTTCAGACCCGATCGAGGACCTGACCAAATACTGGCGCAAGCACGTCGAGGCGCATATCGACTCGATCTCGGGCGTGATCCGCCTGTCCGTGCGCGCCTTCACGCCGCAGGACGCTCTGACCATCGCCAACGAGGTGGTCAGGCGCTCGGAGGCGCTGATCAACGACATTTCGAAGCGCGCCCAGTCCGACATGGTCGCCCAGGCCGAGACCGACGCCAAGGTCGCGCAGGACCGTCTGCGCAAGGCGCATCTCGGCCTGCAATCCTTCCGCAATCAGTGGGGGGTGATCGATCCCATCAAGACAGCCGAGGGGACGCTGACAACACTGACGCTCCTGCGGAAGGACAAGCTCAAGGCCGAGAACGACCTGCAGGTCCTGCGCAGCTCCAACCTGGACGAGCGCTCGCGCTCGATCCAGACGCTGGTGGCCAACATCGCGGCCATCGACCAGCAGATGAAGACGCTCCAGGACGAACTGACGAGCGCCACGGCGGGTTCGGGCGGCCAGAACCTGACCGAGGCGCTGCTCCAGTACGAGGGTCTGCTCGTGGAGCGGACCATCGCCGAGAAGCTGGAGGAATCCGCCCATACCCTGCTGGACCGCGCCCGGGTCTCGGCCAGCAAGCAGCACATCTTCCTGGCCACCTTCGTGCCGCCGGTCCTGCCCACGGACAGTCTCTATCCCGAGCGCGGCCACAGCCTGCTGGTGGCGTTCTTCTGCTTCCTGGTGATCTGGAGTTCGTCCGCGCTGCTGATCGCGGGCATCCGCGACCAGAGGATGTAGCCGCAGTCCCCGGGATCTGGATCCCGCGCGGCGCGGTCTGTAGAGGGAGGCGGCCCGGCGAACCGGGCGCCCCGGGATGAGCGAAGTCTAACGATCCATGTCGGATTTTTCCGATCTCGTCGCGAAGGCGATCCAGCCGTCGATGACCCGTGAGGAGCGCGAGGCGGTCTACACGGTGGTGCGGCAGGCCGTGCTCCGGCTGCAGGAGCGGGAGGCGTTTCCGCCGGACGATCCGCGCGTCGCCCTCCAGCGTCACCTCGTCGAGGAGACGATCCGCGACGTCGAAGGCGACGTTGCCCGCTTCGAGTCGCTGCGCAAGCTGGACGCCGCCTTCGCGGCCCAGACCGAGGCCCACAAGGCGGCCCAGAGCGGGCGGCGCTGAGCGGCGTCCACCGAGCGCCGCCCTCGCGGGTGCCCGGGGCGGATGACATTCCGGGATGACGTTCTGACTCGTCCAGGCAGCGCCACGCGACGGGGCCGGGTGCGAGCGCCCGTGAGGGGCGCCCGACCGATCGCGTCAGCCGCAGGCGACGTTCGCCCGGACGCCGCCTGGCTCGGCCACGTCGAGGCCCGCCGAGACGTACTCGTTGAGCTTGTTGCGCAGGGTCCGGATCGAGATGCCCAGGATCTTGGCCGCGTGCGTGCGGTTGCCGAGGCAATGATCGAGGGTGTCGAGGATCAGGTCGCACTCGACCTGCGCCACGGTCCGTCCCACCAAGCCGCGGGTGGCGGCCTCCGCGACCTGCGCGGCGCGCGCCGCCGGCCCCTCGGCGGCGAAGGTCTCTCCGTCCGGCGAGAGGATCGCCTCCGGGCCGATCGTGTCGCCGGAAGCGAGCAACACCGCCCGGTGCAGGGTGTTCTCCAGTTCGCGGACGTTGCCGCGCCACGGGTTCTTCACCACCAGCGCCTGGGCTTCCGCGGAGAGCGGGCGCACCGGCACACCGTTCACCGCCGCGTATTTCCGGGCGAAATGGGTCGCGAGTTCCAGGATGTCGGCCGGGCGCTCGCGCAGGGGCGGGAGCCGCAGGGCGACGACGTTGAGCCGGTACAGCAGGTCCTCGCGGAACGTGCCCTTGCGGACCTCCTCGGCGAGGTTGCGGTTCGAGGTGGCGAGCACGCGGATATCGACCCGCACCGGGGCGGTGCCGCCGACCCGGTCGATCACGCGCTCCTGGAGGGCGCGCAGCAGCTTCGCCTGCAGGCGCACGTCCATCTCGGAGATCTCGTCGAGGAGCAGCGTGCCGCCGTTGGCCTCCTCGAACCGGCCGATCCGCCGGGCGACCGCGCCCGTGAACGCGCCCTTCTCGTGGCCGAACAGCTCGGATTCGAGCAGAGCCTCGGGGATCGCCGCACAGTTGACCGACACGAACGGCTTGCCCGCCCGGTTGGACTTCTGGTGGACGTGGCGGGCCAGAACCTCCTTGCCGGTGCCGCTCTCGCCGGTGATCAGCACCGAGGCCTCGGACCGGGCGACCTGCTCGGCGAGCTTGACCACCCGCTCCATGGACGGATCGCGCCAGACGAAGGCGGCGCGGTCGGTGGCGACCGCCTCCAGCACCGCGGCGATCATCTCGGGATCGGGTGGGAGCGGGATGTATTCCTTGGCACCGGCCCGGATTGCCGCCACGGCGGTCTGCGCGTCGGCCGAGACCCCGCAGGCGACCACAGGGGTGCGGATTCGCTCCGCCTCCAGGGCCGAGACGAGGTCGCGGATCGGCAGGCCGACATCGATCATGATCAGGTCGGCGCCCCGGGCGCGCAGGACGTTGAGACCCTGCGGCACGGCATCGGCCTGCGTCACGGACGCGCCCCGCTGCATGGCGATCTTCGAGGCGGTGATCAGCTCTCCGTTGAGCCGCCCGATCATCAGGAGCCGCATGGTTCGTCCCTTTCAAGCATCCCGGAGCGGGCCGCCGTCACCGGCGCCTCCGCGAAAATCTCACGCGTCGGGGTCATGCGCCCCGATCACTCGCCCTTGACGATCTCGGTCATCGTCACGCCAAGCCGATCCTCGACGAGGACCACCTCACCGCGGGCGACGAGCCGGTTGTTGACGAAGACGTCGATCGCCTCGCCAACCTTCCGGTCGAGTTCGAGGACGGCGCCCGGCGCCAGCCGGAGCAGGTCGCCGATCGGCATCCGGGCGGAGCCGAGCACCGCCGAGACCATCACGGGCACGTCGAACAGCTGCTCGAGGTCCGCGGCGGTCTTCGGCGTCGTGGGCGCGTCGCGGATCGAGTTCGCCGCGTAGTCGGTGTCGTGCTCGCCGAGCTGGGGCAGGCTGAAATCGTCGGACATCCGGGTTCCTCTACGGGCGCGTCTGCAGGCCGAGGGCGTCCAGGACCGCCGCCTCGATGCGGGCGCGCTCCCGCACGATGCCGCCGTCGGCCCATTCGATGCGGGCGTCGCCCGCCGGCATCTCGGGATCGCCGAGCACCACGAGGCGGCCCTCGTAGCCGCGCTCGCGCGCGAGGCGCTTCACCAGGGTTTCGGCCGCCTCGACGAGGCTATCGTGCACCCGCACCACCAAGTGGGGCACGCCCCGCAGGTGCTGGAGCGCCGCCCGGGCCGCCTCGCCGATGCCGGCGAGCGGGGCGGCGTCCAGGGCGTCGCCCGCCACCTTGCGGGCGATGAGCATCGCCACCTCGACGGCCTGCGCCTCGCGCTCGGCGTCGCGGGCATCGGCCTGCGCGAGGAGGCCGGCTGCGGCCAGGGCGAGGCGGGTCATGGCGTCGGCGAGCCGACCCTGGGCCTGCGCCTCGGCCTGGGCGCGGCCCTCCTGCTGGC
>NZ_JBFULS010000096.1:0-9221 GCF_054049775.1 Methylobacterium sp. P5_C11
GAAGAGTCCGAGAACGAGCTTGTTCTTGGGAAGTCTATCAAGCGGCGAGCGCGTCTCCATATTGGTGCCAGATTCTTCGGGTGCCGAGCGGTTCGGTGTGGCGGCGTCGTCCGACATGATCTGAATTCCAATCTGCGAAAGGGCTCATTCGGAGGCGACTGAGGGCGATAGGCCGAAGACTGGATCCCCTGTGGCGCCCGAATCTACTTTGTCGTGCGCCGCATAGTCTTCATAAAACGGATCGCGCAGGAGCGAGGCGAAGCCAAGGCAGATCAGAGCGATAACGGCCAGATAGCAGCTGACCGCCGTTGAGGTGCCATATGCATGAAGCGACCAGGTCGCGGTGATTAGCACGGAGCCGCTGGAAGACCTGAAGCCACTATCTAGTTGCATGACGTTCTTGCATCGCAGGCGGCATCCGTCGAGACCACCCTATCAGCATGCTGGTGCATAAAAAGCGCATTATTTTGGAGCTGATTGTTCGATAAAAGCGAACTTGGCGTGCAGCGCACTAGGAACTGGAATTATTTTGCCCTTGGGCTCCGGGAGCGGCGGTTCCGTCGCCAGCTGAGACGATGCCCTGGAGCTGCCATGTCGATCTCTTGCTCCGTAGATTACCGCCAATGCACACTCTGGCTCTCGCGCAGGCGGGTCCCTTAGTTCCAGGCGAGGCAGAGACGGCCGTGAACATCAAGCAGCTTGAGACCTTTTTGGAGATCGCGCGCTGCGGGAGCTTTACCGGTGCAGCGGATAGATTAAATGCGACAATCTCGACTGTGTCAGCTCGGATTCAGGGGCTTGAGCAGGATCTCGGAGTGTTATTGTTCGATCGAGTAGCCCGGAAGGTGCGTTTGACGGCAAAAGGGCGTGAACTGCAGATCTATGCGGAACGTGCCGTTGCCGCGTGCTCTGAAATCCGTTTGAGGGTGGGTAGCGGGGAGGCTTTGTCGGGCGTTGTCCGTCTCGGCGTAGCAGAACTGGTGGCGGTGACCTGGCTGCCAAATTTTGTCGAGTTAATTCACCAAAATTATCCACGGCTAACACTAGAGTTGAGCGTTGCCCTGACCGCCGACCTTCAACAAATGATGGCGCACGGTGAGATAGATCTCGCATTGATGCCATGCTTGCGTTTCGACCCTAATCTCTCGGCCCGATCGCTCGGCTACGTTCGCTTTGCCTGGATGGCAGGCCAAGCGATTTCATTGCCGGACCGAGTGATCGAGCCCTGTGATTTCCGCGACCTTCGTGTTCTCTCTTTGGGCAAGAACAGCTTCCATCACCGGACCGTCGAGCATTGGCTTAGCGCTCGCGGTCACGAAGCGAGGGCGGTCGATCTCTGCAACAGCATGGGGGCAATCGCCTCGCTGACCCAGGCCGGAATAGGGGTTAGTCTGCTTCCGGTCCAGTGCTACCAACAAGAGATTGCTTCGGGCGCATTCCGAGTGCTTGCGACCCGGCCGGAGGGTCCACTGGTTGAGTTTTTCTCCGTGCACGCGTCGCAGTGTTCGACGTCAATTCCTTTTTTGATGACCGAAATGGCCGTGCGAGCGAGCACGTTCGAAGTCTAAAATGTCTTAGCTCGCCTCGTAAGAGACGTTTCTGCTGGGAGACGGGGGTCCGAGTCTTTGGGCGTGCGGAGAGCCGGATGTCGTGCGAGCTTCGGGCTCTCGGATCCGCTCGTATCGGGCGGAACAAGGCATTCCTGACCAAGATGCCTCATGTGAGGCGAACCGGCTGAAGGCGGCGGGACCCGTCTTTGGCGACGGCAGCAAACCCGGTCGAGTGCCGGTCACACACCTGCCCCGCTCGCCCGACCTGCCGTCGATCGGCCCGGCGGACGAACTTCGACCCTCAGGCTGCCTTCACGTGCGCGGCCTCCGGAACCGGACCGGTGGCGAGATACCGCCACAGGGCGACCAGCAGCTTGTGCGCCAACGCGACCGCCGTGGTCTTGCGGATGCGGCCGCGTCCCCGTGCCGACCCGCTCGACAAACCAGCGGGCGAAACCGCTGCCCGGCCGTTCAGGGCCGGGAAGCGCAGAGCGCTTCCCGGCGGGCTCCCTCCTGTCAGAGGCTCGGGTGCAGGCCGCGGACTGGGCTCACGCTCTCCAATACGGAGGCGGCGTTCAGCAGCGTCGTCTCCGCCTGCCAGCTTCCCACCAACTGCACGTTGATCGGCAAGCCCTCGCGACTCGTCCCGAACCGCATCGACAGCCCGGGCAGGCCCGTCACGTTCAGAGGCACGGTCGCGCCCTGCAGGTAAGTCAGGTCGACGGTCTCGCCGTTGACGACGAGTTCCTGGATGCCGTGCTTGTGCGCCGGGACCGGCAGCACCGGGGTCAGGAGGACGTCGTAGTCCCGGAAGTAGGCCGCGTAACCGTCCCGGAGCCGCTCCGCCGCCTGCTCGGCCGCGACGTAGTCCTCCATCGACGTGTCCGGCAGCGACAGCATCGTCTTGACCATCTTGTACATCTGCGCCTCGTGTCCGACGGTCGCCTCGCGGAACGCCGGCTTCATCTCCATGACGTGGAGCTTGTTGAACACGTCGAGGGCGAAGTCGCGCTCCAGAGCCGGGATGCGCACTTCTTCGACGTGGTGACCCTCGCCCTCGAGGGCCTCCGCCGCGGCCTGGACGGTCGCCGCAACCTCGGGGTCGATGGGGCCGAAGCCCGGCCCGACCATCCAGCCGACGCGGAGCTTGCGGTCCGGCGCGGCGCCGACGCCCGCGTCGAACGGGACGGTGCTGGTCGCGAAGGAGTCCTGCCCGTCGGGGCCGGCGAGTTGCGAGAAGGCGAGCGCGAGGTCGCGGATCGAGCGCGCCATCGGGCCGACGTGCCAGAAGCGACGCGGCGCGCGCGGCCAGATGCCGGTCATCGGGACGCGCCCGTGGGTCGCCTTCAGCGAGACGATGCCGGTCTGCGCGGCAGGGCCGCGCACCGAGATGGCGAGGTCGGTGCCGAGACCCAGCGGCGACATGCCGGCCGCGATGGCCGCCGACTCTCCGCCGCTGGAGCCACCCGGCGTGCGGTCGAGGTCCCACGGGTTGTTCGAGCGGCCCGAGAGCAGGTTGTCGCTCTCGATCCAGTAGGAGAGCTCGGGGAGGTTGGTCTTGGCGAGCAGGATGCCGCCGGCCTTCTTCATACGGGCGACGCTGGTGGCATCGGCGTCGGGGGTGCGGCCCTTGAAGATCGGCGAGCCGCGCTGGGTGAGCACGCCGGCGGTATCGATGCTGTCCTTCACGGTGAAAGGCACGCCGTGCAGAGGCCCGAGCTCCTTGCCGGACATGACCGCCGCCTCGGCTTCCCTCGCGGCGGCCATCGCGCCCTCCGCGACCGTGACGATGGCGTTCACCCTGGGGTCGACGGCTTCGATGCGGTCGAGATGCGCCCGCACGACCTCGACGGGCGAAAGCTTCCTGGTCCGGATCAACTCAGCCAGTTTGGTCGCGTCGGAAAAGATAATGTCCTGGATCATGACTGCTTCCCTACCTGTCGTTAGGCAGGTATGAGCTAGGGCTGGATTTTCGCGACGTCAACCCCTAACTAACGATCGTTAGTTTCCCGATTCGACCCGGAGGTAAGGGTGAGTACGAGCGCGAAGGAGACGATCCTGGCCGCCGCCAGGAAAACCGCGCAGGCCCATGGCTACGGCGGACTGAGCTACCGCGACCTCGCCGCCGACGTCGGCATCAAGGCGGCGAGCATCTACCACCACTTCGCCAGCAAGGCGGATCTCGGCGCGGCCGTGGCGCGACGTTACTGGGAGGACACGGCGGCCGAGCTCGACGCCATGCTGGCCGAGACCGGCGACCCGATCCGCTGCCTGCAGCTTTACCCCAACACCTTCCGCAGGTCGCTTGAGGACGGGAACAGGCTCTGCCTGTGCAGCTTCATGTCGGCCGAGTACGCCAATCTGCCCGAGGCCGTGCAGCGGGAGGCGCTAGGCTTCGCCGACGTCAACGTCGCCTGGCTCGCCAAGGTGTTGGTCATGGCGGGGGTAGTGAAGCCCAAGGACGCGGAGGCGCGAGCGAGGGCGATCTTCGCCGCTGTGTCCGGCGCTCAACTGTACGCGAGGAGCCGCTCGGACGTCTCGCAGTTCGACAAGTTGATCGACAGCTACCGCGCCTCGGGCCTCCTGCCGGCCTGAAATGGGACGCGCGTCCGGCTGTCATGCCGAACGCACCTCGGGTTTGTCTCGACGTGTCGTGCCCCGCCGGTCCTCAGGCGCGCGCGAGCAGGTCGAGAAGGCGCTCGGCCGCGGGTCCGGACGAGGCCGGGTTCTGTCCGGTGATAAGCAGCCCGTCCCCGACTACGTACGGCTCCCAATCGCCGCCCTTTGAGAACGCGCCGCCGTTCCGCTTGAGCTCGTCCTCGACGAGGAAGGGAACCACCTCTGTCAGGCCGACCGCCTCTTCCTCAGTATTCGTGAAGCCAGTGACGGCCTTGCCCTCGACGATTGACCTGCCGTTGGGCGACTTGGCATGACGCAGCACGCCGGGGGCGTGGCAGACGAGGGTGACGGGCTTACCGGCCTGGAGGGTCGTCTCGATGAGACGCACCGAGGTGGGGTCCTCGGCGAGGTCCCACAGCGGACCGTGCCCGCCGGGATAGAACACCGCGTCGAAGCCCTCGTGTGTGACCCCGTCGAGGCGGGCCGTGTCCGATAGCACGGCGTTTGCTTCGCGGTCTGCCTCGAAGCGTCGGGTCAAGTCGGTCTGGAAGCCCGGCTCGTTGCTCTTAGGATCGAGCGGCGGCCGACCGCCCTTGGGCGAGGCCAGGACGACCTCGGCGCCGGCGTCCTTAAACACGTAATAGGGGGCGGCGAGCTCCTCCAGCCAGAAGCCGGTCTTACGGCCGGTGTCGCCGAGCTGCTCGTGGGAGGTCAGAACCATCAGGATCTTCATCTTCATCGTCGTTCTCCAGGGTTAGTGTGAGGCTGTCGTCCGCATGCTCGGGAAGCCGTTTCGACCGGGCCGAGCTTCTACTAGTGGGCGGGTCAGTTGTGGCGGGCCGCCCCGTCGATGGAACGCTCGGCGGTCGCCTCGCGCGCTTGCCTGGCCTCAGTTCTCCTGGGCGCCGCGTCCGCATGGCGGATCGCCTCAGGGTCGGCCATGCGAACGGCGCCGATGATCTCCAGGGTGATGCGCTCCTCGGCCGATGCAGCGGAGCCGCCGAACAGTGTAGCCCCGAGTTCGGCGAGCAGCAGATAGGGGGCGACGGGATGTGCGGTTCGTAGGGTCATGGTTCTATCCTCGCGTCGACTATTAGTAGACTGGTCGTCTATTTTTTAGGCATGGGCATGCCGAGCGTCACGGTTAGCTCATTCGGTCAGGCTAATTGCGGGTTCAGGATGCGCTGCGTCGTTTTCATCGCGGCGTCGAACGGCGCGTCGGTGCGCTCGATCTTCGCCATTAGGCTCGCGCCGAGCCAAACGTGGTAAAGGGTCTCCGCAGTCGCACGCGGGTTGCCGTCTACCCTCAGCGACCCCTCGGCAACCCCCGCCTCGATGGCGCCGGTCACACGGTCGATGATCCTGGTCGTGCCGCTCTTGAGAGCCAGCCGCATGGGCTCAGACAGGTCCGAGACTTCCGCCGCGAGCTTAACCGCGAGGCACTTGCGCTGGTAATCGATGCTGCCCTGCGTCGCCTGCCACTTGCACCAGTAGTTCATCAGGCGCTCCGCATGGCTGAGACCAGGCTCGGCGAGGGTGGCGTCGATGTCGGCGAGGTATTCCTTGAAGTAGTCGGCCAGTAGAGCCTCGCCGAAAGCCTCCTTCGAACCGAAGAAGTGGTAGAACGATCCCTTCGGCACACCGGCCGCGGCCAGGATCTCGTTGAGACCGACTCCGGAGAACCCCTTCGCACCGACGATGCGGTGGGCGGTGTCGAGGATGCTTTGCCGGGTGTCGGCGTTGCCGTTCACGTGTGCCATGATGCTGACATAGGATCGATTAGACCGGTCGTCTAGAGGAGCTACGATAAAAAGGGGTGGAGCTTCTAACCTGCAGCTGACTGACCGATTAAGGCAGCGGTTGGCCAGCCGGCAGCCGGCAGCCGGCAGCCGGCAGCCGCGGCCTCAGCCGTTGTCCCTGCTGCGCAGATGAGCCCGTTGTCGGCATCAAGCGCGTCCGCTGCCAGACCTACAGGCAGAGGGCGCATGTCCGTTTCCTGCTGCCCCTAGCCCTGAAGCAGGCCGGCGGCTTTCGGCCAGAATACGCCACGCTGAATCGCGGTCGCGTGCACGACCGGACGTTCGGCGAGGATTGATCCAAGAGAGATGGGGCATTGGACTCCCGGGAAAGCGGAGGCGTAATCGGCACCGGCTCCCCCCGGGACAGTAGAGAGACGATCGAGCCCCGTGGCCCGGGTCCTGGGGAGGGTGCGATCCATAGTTTGAAGTTCGCACTCGACTCGGACGGCGCTGAGGCGACCCATTTCTCGTACCTACCGGAACGGGGTCACCCTGACGGGAACTCGGACGTTGCATCCGGGCACAAGAAGCATCACACACGCGACAGATCCTCGGACCGTTCGGCGCGCAGCCCTTGAGTGAGGTGCGCCGAAGAGTCGGCAGTTCGGCGCCGTCCGTGATCATCCAGACAATAGGAACACGTGATGAAAACGCGCGCCGCGGTCGCGTGGGAGGCTAAGAAGCCTCTCACGATCGAGACCATCGACATCGAGGGCCCCAAGGCCGGCGAGGTTCTCGTCGAGTTGATGGCCACCGGCATCTGCCACACCGATGCCTACACCCTCTCGGGCCTCGATTCCGAGGGCAAGTTCCCGGCGATCCTCGGCCATGAGGGTGCGGGCATCGTTCGCGAGGTCGGCGCCGGGGTCACCACGCTGAAGCCCGGCGACCACGTCATTCCGCTCTACACGCCGGAATGCCGCAACTGTAAGTCCTGCCTGTCCCAGCGCACCAACCTGTGCACCGCGATCCGGGCGACCCAGGGCCAGGGCGTGATGCCGGACGGCACGAGCCGCTTCTCCTGCGTCTCCACCGGCGGCAGCCCCTCCGGATCAAACACCGTGTTCCACTACATGGGCTGCTCGACCTTCTCGAATTTCACGGTCCTGCCCGCCATCGCGCTGGCCAAGATCCGCGAAGACGCCCCCTTCGACAAGATCTGCTACATCGGCTGCGGCGTGACCACCGGCATTGGCGCGGTGATCTACACCGCCAAGGTCTGGCCCGGCGCCAACGTGGTGGTCTTCGGTCTCGGCGGCATCGGCCTCAACGTCCTCCAGGCCGCTCGGATGGTCGGTGCCGACAAGGTCATCGGCGTCGACATCAACCCGGAGAAGCAGGCCATGGCCCGCAAGTTCGGCATGACCCACTTCATCAACCCGAACGAGGTCGGCACCGACAAGGTGGTCCAGGCCATCGTCGATCTCACCGGCGGCGGCGCCGACTTCTCGTTCGACTGCACCGGCAACGTCCACGTGATGCGCCAGGCGCTCGAGTGCTGCCATCGCGGCTGGGGCGAGTCGATCGTCATCGGCGTGGCCGAGGCCGGCCGCGAGATCTCGACCCGTCCGTTCCAGCTGGTCACCGGCCGCGTTTGGAAGGGCTCGGCCTTCGGCGGCGCCCGCGGCCGCACGGACGTGCCGAAGATCGTCGACTGGTACATGGAGGGCAAGATCAACATCGATGATCTGATCACCCACACTATGCCGCTGCAAGAAATCAATCACGGCTTCGACCTCATGCACGAGGGCAAGTCGATCCGGTCCGTGGTCGTCTACTGACAGTCGACATCCCTTCCCCGTGCGGGGAAGGGCCAGGGTGTGGGTTGGTCGGGTGACCCTCGGCCGGCCGAGGCTGGCCGAGCCACCCCCACCTTCAACTCCTCTCCGCAAGAGGGAGGAGAGCCGCGACTTCCCGAAGTCAATCAACTCAGCCCACTCGCAGGAGATCACAGCCGATGGAAACCATCTCGAAGGCCCGCGCCCATGGCGGCACGCAGGGCGTCTACAAGCACGATGCACAGACCACCGGATGCCCGATGACCTTCGCGGTGTTCGTGCCGCCCCAGGCCGAGAACGGCCCGGTTCCGGTGTTGTGGTACTTGTCCGGCCTCACCTGCACGCACGCCAACGTCATGGACAAGGGCGAGTACCGCGCGGCCGCCGCCGCGCACGGCGTGATAATCGTAGCCCCCGATACCAGCCCGCGCGGCCCCAGCATCCCGGACGAGGACGGCAATTGGCAGTTCGGCTCTGGCGCCGGCTTCTACCTGGATGCCACGCAGGCGCCCTATGACACAAATTACCGGATGTGGAGCTACGTCACGAAAGAACTGCCGGCGCTCATCGCTAAGGAATTCCCCGCCGACATGACCCGCCAGGGCATCTTCGGCCATTCCATGGGCGGCCACGGGGCACTCACCATCGCGCTCACCTACCCGGAGCGCTTCAAGTCCTGCTCCGCCTTCGCGCCGATCGCCCAGCCCTCGACGGCCGGCTGGTCGAAACCAGCCTTCGAGAAGTATCTCGGTTCCGACCCGGTCGCCTGGCGTGCCCACGACGCCACTGCGCTGATCGAAGACGGCAAGCGCTTCCCCGAGTTCCTAGTGGATCAGGGCACCGCCGACAGTTTCCTGCAGGACGGCCTTCGCCCCTGGCTGCTGGAGGAGGCCTGCAAGAAGGCCGGCATCGCGCTGACCCTCAATATGCGCGAGGGCTACGATCATTCCTACTTCTTTATCTCAACCTTCATGGCCGACCATATCGCCTGGGCGGCTGCGCGCCTGAACTGATATTGTCAGCACGCTCAACGTAGTCGGGGAACAATGCCTTCCGACATCGGGTGCAAGGTGCCGTCCAGGGCGCCTGCGGGTGGGGAGCGATCCGACCACTTTCGGGAAGCCCTGGCGAGGGCTTGTCACGTTGTCGGACGTAGCCGCAGGAAATCGTACGCTGGCTAGAGCCGTGCCCGGCCGCGTTGCGACGGGTTAGCGGTTTGCCGCGTTGAGTGGTGAAGGAGCCCTCGATGCCTTCACCGTTGTCTGTCGATCTGCGCGAGCGTGTCGTGGCGGCCGTGGCCGAGGGCGCCTCCTTCCATCGAGCGGCGGCCCGGTTCGGTGTAAGCGTGTCGAGTGCCAGCCGCTGGTCGGAGCGGTTCGCGCAGGAAGGCCACGTCGCGCCCAAGCCGACGGGCGGCAACGATCGTCTTCCGGCCATTGAGGGGCAGGCCGATCGGATCCTCTCCACCTACGAAG
>NZ_JBFULS010000097.1:0-9071 GCF_054049775.1 Methylobacterium sp. P5_C11
CCTCGGGACCGGGGCGCGGGCCGCCGGGCGGCGGTGGGACCTGCGCGATGGCGACGGTGCCGGACAGCAGCGCCGCGGCAGCCGCGAGGGCGATGATTCGGGTCATGTCGGCTCTCTCCGAGGCTCGATCCGCCCCGCCTGCGCGGGGGCCGCGGGGTGCTCCGGCTCTAGGCGCGCCCGCCAAACCGGCCCTGAACCGGCCCGTTCAGCCCCCGTTAAAGGCCCGCCCCCCGCCGGGGCGGACCTGTCCGAGGCTCCGCCCGCCCGTGCGGCGCTTTCGACAGGCCCGCCCGCATCGTGTAGAGGGGGCGCCTTCCCTCGGAGGACCCTGTGCTCCACGTCTCGACTCGCGGCGCGGCCGCGCCGCTCTCGTTCTCGGATGCGCTCCTGGCGGGCCTGGCCCGCGACGGCGGGCTCTACGTGCCGCAGACCTGGCCGCAGATCGCGCCCGCGGAGATCGCCGCCCTGGCCGGCCGCCCCTACGCGGAGGCCGCCAAGCGGGTGCTGCGCCCGCTGATCGACGGCGATATCGCCGGCCCGGACCTCGACCGGATGATCGACGCGGCCTACGCGACGTTCCGCCACCCGGCGGTCTGCCCGCTGACCCAGCTCGACGACAACCTGTTCCTGCTGGAACTCTTCCACGGGCCGACGCTGGCCTTCAAGGACGTGGCGATGCAGCTGCTCGGGCGGCTGATGGACCATGTGCTCGCCCAGCGCGGCACCCGCGCCACCATCGTGGGCGCCACCTCGGGCGATACCGGCTCGGCGGCCGTGGACGCCTTCGGCGGCCTCGACCGGGTCGACGTGTTCATCCTCTACCCGCACGGGCGGGTCTCGGAGGTGCAGCGCCGGCAGATGACCTCGGTGCCCGCCGAGAACGTCCACGCGCTCGCCGTCGACGGCACGTTCGACGATTGCCAGAACCTCGTCAAAGCCTTGTTCCAGCACGCCGATTTCGCCGACGCGGTGCGGCTTTCGGGCGTCAACTCGATCAACTGGGCGCGGGTCGCCGCGCAGGCCGTGTACTACTTCACCAGCGCGGTGGCGCTGGGCTCCCCCCACCGGCCGGTCTCCTTCGCGGTGCCGACCGGCAATTTCGGCGACGTCCTCGCCGGCTGGGTCGCCAAGCAGATGGGCCTGCCGGTCCAGAGGCTGATGATCGGCACCAACGCCAACGACATCCTGGTGCGGACCCTGGAGCACGGCGCCTACGCGCTGCGCGGCGTGGTGCCCACCACCTCGCCCTCCATGGACATCCAGATCTCGTCGAACTTCGAGCGGCTGCTGTTCGAGGCGCTGGGGCGCGACGCCGCGTCCCTGTCGCGGCTGATGGCCGGGCTGAAGCAGTCCGGCGGGTTCTCGCTGAGCCCGGAGATCCTCGCCACGGTCCGGTCCGAGTTCGACGCGGTCGCGGTGCCCGAGCCCGACGTCATGGCGGAGATCGCCCTGACCCAGGCGGCCACCGGCGTGGTGCTCGATCCCCACAGCGCCATCGGCGTGCGGGCCGGGCGGCGGCTGCTGGAGCAGGATCCGGCGACCCCGGTCGTCGCCCTCGCCACCGCGCACCCGGCAAAGTTCCCGGACGCGGTCGCCAAGGCCACCGGCGGCCTGCGCCCCGCCCTGCCCCCGCACCTCGCTGACCTGATGGACCGGCCCGAGCGGCTGACCCGGGTGGCCAACGACCAGGCCGCCCTGGAGACGCTCATCCGCGCGCGCGCCCGCATCACCAGGGGGGCGTGAGCCGTCGATGAACCAGCACTTCTCCACGCACGCCGCCTCGCCGTCCCTGCGCACCACGCGGCTCGACAACGGCGTCACGGTGGTCACCGAGCCGATGCCCGGGGTCGCCACCGCCAGCCTCGGCGTCTGGGTCGGGGCCGGTTCGCGCAACGAGCGCGCCGACGAGGCCGGGCTGTCCCACCTCATCGAGCACATGGCGTTCAAGGGGACCCGCACCCGGTCCGCGCAGAAGATCGCCGAGGCGATCGAGAATGTCGGCGGCGAGATCAACGCCGCCACCTCCACGGAGGGGACGAGCTACACCGCCCGGGTGCTCGGCGAGGATGCCGGCCTCGCCCTCGACGTGATCGGCGACATCCTCACCGATTCGGTGTTCGATTCGGGCGAGCTCGCCCGGGAGAAGGGCGTGATCCTGCAGGAATACGCTGCCGTCGAGGACACCCCCGACGACGTGGTCTACGACGCCTTCACGGAGGCCGCCTTCCCGGACCAGCCGGTGGGCCGGCCGATCCTCGGGCGGCCCGAGACGATCCGGAGCTTCGACGAGGCCGGCATCCGCGCCTATCTCGACCGGGAATACACCCCGGACCGCATCGTCGTGGCCGGGGCCGGGGCCGTCACCCACGAGGCGATCGTGGCGGCGGCCGAGCGCCATTTCGGCGCCCTGCCGGCGAAGGCCGCGCCCGAGGCGGTGCCGGGGTCCTACGGCGGCGGCGAGCGGCGGATGCCGCGCAAGCTCGAACAGGCCAACGTGGTGATCGGCCTGCCCGGCCTGTCGTTCCGGGACGACCGCTACTACGCGCTGCACATGTTCGCCCAGGTCCTGGGCGGCGGCCTGACCTCGCGGCTGTGGCAGGAGGTGCGCGAGACCCGCGGCCTCGCCTACGAGATCCAGGCCTTCCACTGGCCGTTCTCGGATTGCGGGCTGTTCGGCATCGGCGCCGGCACCGCCGGGGCGGATCTGCCCGAACTCGTCGACGTGACGCTCGACGCCACCGCCCGGGCGGCCCGCGACCTCGACGCCACCGAGATCGCCCGCGCCAAGGCGCAGCTCAAGGTGTCGCTGCTCTCGGCACTCGAGACGCCGGGCGGCCGGATCGAGCGCAACGCCCGTCAGATCCTGGCCTGGGGCCGGGTGATCCCCGCCGGGGAGGTGATCGCCAAGGTCGACGCTGTCACCGTCGCGGACGTCCGCGCGGTGGCGGCCGCGATGCTGCGGGGAACCCCGACGCTGGCGGCGATCGGCCCGATCCGCAAGCTGCCGACCCTCGATAAGATCGCGGGCGCGCTCCGGGCGGCCTGAGACCGACGCCGTCTTTGCGAGCGCAGCGAAGCAACCCAGGGCCGCGCGCGGTCTCCGACTGGAGCGTCTCCCTGGGTCGCTTCGCTGCGCTCGCGATGACGGAGAGGGCGGCGGAACGTCCGCCCCCGCCCCGCCCAACTTGATTTGGCCGCAAAGGGGCGCGATCCGCGGCATGCGGACCGATCCCGGGGGATCTTGCCCCAGGCCAGGCCCGCACCTATCGATCGAGGCCGCCCGGGCGGCCGACGCCGCTTCTCGCACGGCCGGACATCAAGACACCCTTGCGTATCCTCGCCCTCCTCCTGACCCTGGTCGGCGGTCTCGTCGGTGCCCTCGCGCTCAGCGGTCCGGCCCGGGCCGTGGAAGCGGTCCGCGTCACCCTCGACGCGCCGGTGATCGACCTGACCACCGCGATCGAGCGCTACCGCTCGGACGGCGACCTGATCCAGATCTCGACCGCCCCCGGCAAGGACGGCATCGTCCGCCGGATCGTCGTGAAGGCGCGGGACGCCGGCGCCCGGCCCGACTGGATCGTGTTCGCGCTCACCAACGACACCGACGAGCAGATCGACCGCATCCTGGTCGCGCCGCATTTCCGGCTGGTGGATTCCGGGGTGATCTGGCCCGATCTCGGCGGCTCGCGCATCGCCGCCATCACGGCGAGCCAGGGCATCCGGCCCGAGCGCGACGAGAATCCGGAAGCCGACCAGTTCACCATCACGCTGGATCCCGGCACCACCGTCACCTACGTGGCCGAGCTGCGCGGCGCCAACATTCCCCAGCTCCATCTCTGGGATCAGGACGCCTACCGCCGGAAGGCCGCGGGCCTCACCCTCTACAAGGGCATCATCATCGGGATCAGCGGCCTGCTGGCGCTGTTCCTGACCATCGTGTTCGTGGTCAAGGGCGCGATCATCTTCCCCGCCGCCGCCGCGCTCGCGTGGTCGGTGCTCGCCTATGCCTGCATCGATTTCGGCTTCCTCCAGCGGGTCTTCCCCGTCACCGAACTCGCCGAGCGGGTCTACCGGGCCTCCGCCGAGGCGGTGCTCGGGGCGACGCTGCTGGTCTTCCTGTTCGCCTACCTGAACCTCGCCCGCTGGCACGTGCGCTACAGCCACGTGGCGTTCTTCTGGCTCGCCTTCCTGGCGGGCCTCGTCGGGCTCGCGGTGTTCGACCCGCCGGTGGCGGCCGGCGTCGCGCGGATCTCCATCGCGGCGGTGGCCGGCATCGGGCTGCTGCTGATCGTCTACCTCGCCGCCCATAACGGCTACGACCGGGCGATCCTGCTGGTCCCGACATGGCTGCTGCTGGTGGTCTGGGTGACCGCGGCGGGCTTCGCGGTCACCGGCCAGATCGGCAGCGACCTCGTGCAGCCGGCGCTCATCGGCGGCCTCGTGCTGATCGTGATGCTGATCGGCTTCACGGTGCTCCAGCACGCCTTCGCGGGCGGCGGCCTCAGCCACGCCCTCGTCTCCGACACGGAGCGGCGGGCGCTGGCGCTGACCGGGGCCGGCGACGTGGTGTTCGACTGGGACGTGCCCGCCGACCGGGTCTTCGTCGGCCCGGAGATCGAGGGCCAGCTCGGCCTCGCCCGCGGCACCCTGGAGGGGCCGGCGACCAACTGGCTCGGCGCGCTCCACCCCTTCGACGTGGAGCGCTACTCGGCGGCCCTCGACACGGTGATCGAGGAGCGGCGCGGGCGCATCGTCCACGATTTCCGCCTGCGCTCGGAGGCCGGCACGTTCTTCTGGTACCGGCTCAAGGCGCGGCCGGTGATCGGCGCCGACGGCGAGGTGATCCGGGTGGTCGGCACCATCGCGGACGTCACCGAGATCAAGACCGCCGAGGAGCGCCTGCTCCACGACGCCGTGCATGACAGCCTCACCGGCCTGCCGAACCGCGAGCTGTTCGGCGACCGCCTCGACGCGGCTTTGGCCTTCGCCGGCCAGGACCAGCGCCTCAAGCCCACCGTGATCGTCCTCGACGTCGACCGGTTCAAGGGCATCAACGACGCGATCGGCCTGTCGGCGGGCGATTCGATCCTGCTGACCCTGTCGCGCCGTCTCGGCCGCCTGCTCAGGCCGCAGGACACCCTGGCCCGGGTCGCGGGCGACGAGTTCGCGGTGATCCTCCTGTCGGAGCGCGACCCCGACCGGATCCTGGCCTTCGCCGAGATGATCCGCCGGGCGATCGCCACGCCGATCACCTACGCCGACCGCGAGATCTTCCTCACCGTCTCGATCGGCCTCGCCCTCTACGAGGCCGGCGCCAACCTGAAGCGCGACGAGGTGTTCAAGAGCGCCGAGATCGCCATGATCCAGGCCAAGCGCAACGGCGGCGACCGGATCGAGGTCTTTCGCGCCCACATGCGCACCGACCGCTCGGACCGACTGATGCTGGAGAGCGACCTGCGCAAGGCGATCGAGCGCAACGAGCTGAAGGTGCTGTTCCTGCCGGTGGTGCGGCTCGAGGACCGCACCGTGGCGGGGTTCGAGACCGTGCTGCGCTGGGACCACCCGAAGCTCGGGCGCATCCCCGCCGCGACCTTCCTGCCGCTCGCCGAGGAGAGCGGCTTCATCGTCAACCTCGGCATCTTCGCCCTGGAGCGCACCGCCCTCGAACTCGCGGCCTGGCAGCGCTCCCTGGAGGTCGAGCCGCCGATCTTCGCGGCCTGCAACCTGTCCTCGCGCCAGCTCCTGCGCCACGATCTCCTGCACGACGTGAAGACCGTCCTGGCCCGCTCCGGCGCCCTGCCCGGCTCGCTCAAGCTGGAATTCAGCGAGAGCCTCGTGATGGAAAACCCGGAATACGCCGCCCAGATGCTGGCGCGGATCCACGACCTCGGGGCCGGTCTGTGCCTGTCGGATTTCGGCACCGGCTACTCGGCCCTCTCCTACCTCCAGCGCTTCCCCTTCGACACGATCAAGGTCGACGCGACCTTCGTGCGCCAGATCGGCACCGGCCAGACCGCGATCCTGCGCTCCATCGTCCGGATGGCGAGCGAGCTGAACCTCGCCATCGTGGCGGAGGGCTGCGAGTCGGAGGCCGACGCCCAGGCGCTGGCCGGGCTCGGCTGCGAATACGCCCTCGGTCCCGCCTTCGGCGAGCCGATGACGCTGCTGCAGGCCCGCCAGATCGTCGGCGCGGCGCCGGAAGCGGCCTGACATCGCGAACGGCCGGGTGAGCCTGGTCGACGGCCGCCCGTCCGCGATCGCCCCTCGGGTGCGCGCGACCGCGTTTCCGAGGACATGACCGCGCAGACCTGATGGCGATGCCCGGGCTGGCGGTGGCCAGCGCGAACCATAAGGAGACCGTGGTGCCGGCGCTCCGGGATCTCCGGCGCACGCCTCAGGCCTGCCGGCGCCTCCCTGCTCCGGACCCCGGAGCCGGACCTGGGTCTGGCGGGCACCTCGGGGGTGCGGGCGGCGAACCGGGATCTGCGAACGCGTCGCCCGCGGAGACGGCGTGAGTCGAGGATCGGCTTAAGGCCCCCTTAACCATGTCCGATCAAGCTCCTGTTGATGAACGGGCCTTTCGCCCGCGACGGGGGATGGTCGGATGGCCGAGGCGGCACGGCGTTACCAGCAGGCAGGCGGCTCCGACCTCGTGCGCCGCCTGATGGCGCGGCCGGTGCGGCTGGAGCAGCAAGCCCGGACCCGGCTCCCCCTCCGCGACCCGCGCCCCGTCGAGGCGTTCGCCGACGATCCGTCGGACGCGCCGGACGAGGATGACGAGATCGCCCGGCTCGAGACCGAGCTGCAGGTCATGAAGGCCGTGCTCCGCGCCCAGCGGCAGGAGGTCGAGGCGCTGCGGGCGCAGCGCCAGCTCCTCACGGATTCCGCCCCTGACGACGACGTCCGCGCGACCCGGGAGCGCTGGGCGGCCCTGGTCGACACGCTCCTGATCCGCGCCCGCTGATCCGTCGGCCGACATGCGGGGTCAGGCCAGGAAGGGGCAGACCATGGGGGCGCGCTGCTCGCTCGTCGTGAACGGCCGGTCGGTGCGCGTCTCCACCGGCGACACGCCGCTGGAGGCGGCGCTGGCCGAGGGCATGATCGCCCCGCTCCAGGCACAATCCGGCACCCTGCTCGCCGGCCAGGGGCTCGCCCAGGGCAGCACGGCGCCGTCCGGTCGGCGTCACCCGGCCCGGCGGGCCCGGGCCGAGGCCCTGCGTCCGGCCCTCCCGGGACCCCCGATCCAGGGCGCGGAGGAGGCGCCGCCGCCGGCGGTCGCCGTCCGCAAGGGCACGGTCACGGAGATCCGCCGGCTCAGCCCCGGAATCGTCGAGGTCGTCGCGACCCTGACGCGGCGGCCGACCTGCGAGCCCGGGCACCAAGCCCTCGTGACCTTCGCGGGACTGCCCGCGATGACGCTGTCCCCGACCCTGCGGGTCGACGGCACGAGCGAGATCAACGAGGCCGTGTTCCACCTCGCCCGCGACCCCGAGGGTGACCCGCTCGACACGCTCCGCCTCGACCAGCCGGTGCGCCTCAAGGGACCCGTCGGCCGGGGACAGTACCGGCCCGGGGGCGGCCGCCTCGTGCTGGTGGCGGCCGGCGCGGGCTTCGGGGCGATCTGGGCGATCGCCCGGGCGGCCCGCTACGTGGAGCCCGCCCGCGAGATGGCTCTGGCGATCGGCGCCCGCGACGCCCTGGACCTCTACATGCGCGAGAGCCTGGACTGGCTGCGCCGGACCGGCGTCGCCCGAATCGTGCTCTGCGCCGACCGCGGCCGCCAGCGGCCGCCGGACGTGCGTTCCGGCCCCCTCAGCGCCCACCTGCCCAGCCTGCGCGCCACCGACGTGGTCCACGTGGCGGGCGACGTCTCGACGGTCGGCGCCGTGCAGGTGCTCGCCGCCTCGGTGGGCGCCCGCTGCTACCCGATCGTGATCGACTGACGGCGGGGCGCCTCGACGCGGCGGCGATCGGCTGATACCCGCGCCGGGGTGGCCGTATGCGGCCGGCCCTTGAGTCCGATCCCCGATGGTCCGTGTCCTCTGCCTCGGCTACAGCGTCACCGAGCTGCCGGGCTATGTCGAGCGGGCCAACGCCCTGGCCGAAGCCGAGGGACGCCCGGTCACCCTCCTCCGGAGCGGTTGGGGCGGCCATTCGCTGCCCTCCGTCGCGGCCCTGATCGACGAGATCCTGGACGCGATCCCCTGCGATCACGTCCTGCTGGAGCTGTTCACCGGCAACGTCCGCTACTTCGACGGCGCGACCATGCGGGGCTATCTCGACGACATCCTCGCGGCGACCGCCCGGCGCGACCTGCCCGTCGCCTTTCTCAACCTTCATCAGGGCGGCGTCGACTACGCCGCCGAGCCCGTCGCCGGCCTGCTGGCGGAGTATCGCGCCCTCTACGGGATCCCGTATCTCGACATCGCCGCCCCGGTGGCCGGGGCAGGGGCCGGCGACGTCACCTATCTCCTGAAGGACGGCACCCACGTCACGCCGGCCGGCGCGGAGGTCTACGGCACCCTGGTCTACAGCTTCCTGCGCGCGCCGCCGCCGGGCCGGGCCTACATCCCCCGGTTCCGGGGGCTGCCGGGCCGATTCGAATCCCTGCCCCTGTGCACCCTCCCCGGGCTGACCTGCGGGTTCGAACTGCGGCGCAACGGCATCCCGCTGCGTTTCCTGGAGATCCCCGAGACCACGCGCGTCGAGATCCCCCTCGGGCGTCCGCGCGACGTGATCGGTATCCTCACGACCTACGGACCGCAGGCGGGCACGCTGACGGTCCGGGATCCCGCAACCGGGCGGGCGCACGACCTCGTCGCCTACGATGAATTCTCCTACTATATCCGCGCGATGTACCGCAGCGTCGCCCTCCCGGCCGCCCGCGCGCTGACGCTCGCGCAGTCGGCGGCGCGGCCGGACATCGCCCTGCGCAAGGGCGTGCCGGATCCGGGTCCGCGGCTGGGGCGCGTGTCGCACATCGTCTGCCGSCGCCCACCACCTTGCCGTAGGTGGCAAGGTCGGCCCGGATGCCGAGCACGGCCTGCATGCCGCCGGGGTGGACCCGGAAG
>NZ_JBFULS010000098.1:0-8985 GCF_054049775.1 Methylobacterium sp. P5_C11
CACGATCAAGGCGAACTTCCCGACCCGGATCAGCTTCCAGGTGACGAGCAAGATCGACTCGCGCACGATCCTGGGCGAGATGGGCGCCGAGCAGCTGCTCGGCCAGGGCGACATGCTGTTCATGGCCGGCGGCGGCCGCACGACCCGGGTGCACGGGCCGTTCTGCTCGGACAGCGAGGTCGAGACCGTCGTCGCCCACCTCAAGCGCCAGGGCCGACCCAGCTACCTCGACGCCGTCACCGCCGACGATTCGCCCGAGGAGCCCACCAAGGAGGGCGGCCGGTCCGGCCGGGGCAAGGCCGCCGCGGCCGACAAGGCCGAGCGGTCCGAAGAGTCCGAGGAGGAGGCCCCCGTCTTCGACATCGGTGCCTTCGCGGCGGCGACCGGCGGCGAGTCCGATGACCTCTACAAGCAGGCGATCGAGGTGGTGCTGCGCGACCAGAAGGCCTCGACCAGCTACATCCAGCGCCGCCTGCAGATCGGCTACAACCGCGCCGCCTCGATCATGGAGCGGATGGAGATCGAGGGCATCGTCGGCCCGGCCAACCATGCCGGCAAGCGCGAGATCCTGGTCGCCGGCGCAGCCCACATGTCGAGCGGCATGGGGAGCGCGATGTACGACGACGAGTGAGCGACCGCGATCCGGGCCGCGTTCCAGGGCGGCCCGGACGTCGCATCTTCGCCACAGGGCGGGGTTTTAACGGGCCGCCGCGAAACCCGTCCCGTCCTTGCTTCGCTCCGCGCGCGGGGACGAGGTGGGCGCGCGTTCCGCAGCGGCCCGCCGACCTTCATGTTCCGACCCCGCTTGCCGCCGGAGCCCGCCCAGCGGTTCCTCAGGAGACTCTGCCGATGATCGGCCGCCGCATCCGCACAGCCGGCTCCTTGATCGCCGCCGGGCTGTGGCTCGCGACCGCCAACCCAGCGGAGGCGCAGGTGGGGGCGTTCATCGACAGCCTGTTCGGCCACAAGGAGGAACCCGCCCCGCAGCCGCAGGCTGCCCCGGCGGCGCCCGCGCCGGCCAAGAAGCCCGCGCCCAAGGCCAAGGAGGCGAGCAAGGAGGCGAAGCCCGGCAGCGCCAAGCCCGGCAAGGCCGGCGACAAGGCTGAGCACAAGGCGCCCGAGCCCAAGGTCGCTGCGGTGGGCGCGCCGACGGCGATCGTCACCGGCGAGTCGGCGGATCCCGCCACGCTGCTCGCGCAGGCCAACGCCTACTTCAACGGCATCACCACCCTGACGGGCAACTTCATGCAGATCGGCGCCGACGGGCGCCGGATCGGCGGCAAGCTGACATTGGCCAAGCCCGGCCGCCTGCGCTTCGACTACGACCAGCCCTCGCCCCTCGAGGTGGTGGCCGACGGCACCTCGGTGGCGGTGCGCGACCGCAAGCTCAACACCCAGGACCTCTATTTCATCACCCAGACGCCGCTGAAATTCCTGCTGCGCGAGAAGATCGACCTCGCCCGCGACCTGACAGTCACCGACGTGGCCAACGATCCGGGCGGCGTGCGCATCAACCTGGAGGACCGGGCGACCCTCGGCGGCACCTCGAAGATCCAGCTGTTCTTCGATGCCGAGATGAAGACCCTGTCCCAGTGGCGGATCACCGATCCGCAGGGCTACGTCACCACGGTGACGCTCTCGAACCTGCAGAAGGGCAAGAGCGTCGACGGCAACCTGTTCTTCATCAATTACGGGCGCGCCGAGGACAAGGCGATGCAGCAGCAGATTCAGCAATCGCAGCCGTGACGGGATCTACCCGCCGGTGGCGCCGAGCCCGGCCGCCCCGCCGGTCCGCCACCGGTTCAACTCCCGATCGATCGCCCCTTCGGTGCCGCGCAGGAACTCCGCGGCCGGCAGGCCCGGGGCGAGGGCGGCGAGATAGCTCACCACAACGGTGCCGGACCGGGTCGCCGCGCCGCCGGGCCAGAACAGACCGGAATTGAGCGCCACCGGCACCACCGGCAGGCCGAGCCGCCCATAGAGCAGCTCGACCCCGCGCTTGAACCGGAGGGGATCGCCGATCGCGCCGCGGGTGCCCTCGGGGAAGATCAGGACCGACCGGCCCGCCGCCACCGCCTCGCGGCCCGCGTCGATCATGGTGCGCAGGGCCTGGGTGCCGTTGGCGCGGTCGATCACGATCATCGGCGAGCGCCGCAGGAACCAGCCCACCACCGGGATCGCCAGCAGCTCCCGTTTGGCGACGATCGCCACGTCCGGCACCAGGACCAGGAAGGCGAGGGTCTCCCAGGCGGATTGGTGATTGGCGACGATCAGGCACGGCTCGGCCGGGATGTGCTCGCGCCCCTCCTCGACGTAGCGCAGGCGGACGATGCGCCTGAGCCCGGCCAGGATGCCCCGCGCCCATAGGCGTGTCGCCTTCCGGATCGGCCGTTCCGGCGCACCGGCCAGGGCGAAGATCACCAGGGGAACGAGGAACAGCGCGGTCCAGGCAGCCCAGTAGACGGCAAACAGGAGTGAGCGGGCAGGTGCCATGGCGGGCCTCGACGAGGGGCCCGAGCAGGGCAAGACGCCGGCATAGCGGCTGTCGCACGCAGGCGCACGGCATTTCGCCGCCGGTCGACCGGCCGGACTGTCGCATCGCGGGAAATCGGCTATCGCAGGCCGACCCCGCGTGGACACCGCCTTGCGAATCCGAGACCCGATCCGTGCAACTCACCGTCACCACCTGGAACATCAACTCGGTGCGGCTGCGCATCAACCTGGTGCTGCGCTTCCTGGCGGAGCACAAGCCGGACGTGCTCTGTCTCCAGGAGACCAAGTGCCCGGACGACGCCTTCCCGCTGAAGGCCCTGCGCGGCTCGGGCTACGAGCACGTGATGTTCGCCGGGCAGAAGGGCTACAACGGCGTCGCGATCCTCTCGCGCTTCCCCCTGCACACCCGAAGCGTGATGCCGTTCTGCGACCGGCCGGATGCCCGCCACATCTCGGCGGTGCTCGGACCGGAGGCCGGAGCGGCCGCCGGTATCGTGCTGCACGATTTCTATGTCCCAGCCGGCGGCGACGTACCGGACCGCGACCTCAATCCGAAATTCGCCCACAAGCTCGACTTCCTGGCCGAGCTGCGTGCCTGGGGCGGGAAGCGCGTCTCCGGTCCGGCCATTCTGGTGGGGGACCTCAACGTCGCGCCCCTGGAGCACGACGTCTGGTCGCACAAGCAGCTCCTCGACGTGGTGAGCCACACCCGCGTCGAGACAGAAGCGCTGGAGATCCTGCGCGGTGAGGCGGGCTGGATCGATACGGCGCGCCACCTCACCCCGGAGCCGGAGAAGATCTATACGTGGTGGAGCTACCGCTCTCCCGACTGGTCGGCTGCCAACAAGGGCCGACGCCTGGACCACGCCTGGGTCTCACCGGACTTGGCCGGCACGGTCCGCAAGGTCGATGTGCTGCGCGACGCCCGGGCCTGGGAGCGCCCGTCCGACCATGCGCCCGTGACCCTGACGCTGGCGCTGTGATCCGGCGCGCCGGGCGGAACTGCAGTGCGGCCCGAGCATTGCCCGCTCACGAAACCGTGACGCGAGCCTGCCCATGCGCAAGATCCTGATCGCCTTCCTTCTTCCGAAAGTCGTCTCCTTCCTGCGTCGCCGCTACGGCGGCCCGCATTCCGGGCGCACCCGCGCGTTCTGAGCCGGTACATCACCCTGGCCCGGCCTGTGACGGCCGGGCGCAGGCGGCAGCCTCGTCCGCGGCCCTAGATCGGGCGGATCGCCTTCGACGCGGAGCCCAGCCGATGACCGACGACCCACGCGAGGCCGGACCGCGGCCGCCCCTTCCCGGCGACCAGCAGCAGCCCCGCCCGGGCCTGACCACGCGGATGACGCCGCGTCCCGACCACGGCGAGGACAGCTATGTCGGCAAGGGCCTGCTCACCGGCCAGGCGGCGCTGATCACCGGCGGCGATTCCGGCATCGGCCGGGCCGTGGCCATCGCGTATGCCCGCGAGGGCGCCGACGTGGCGATTTCCTATCTCGACGTCGAGCAGGAGGATGCCGAGGACACGAAGACCTGGGTCGAGAAGGCCGGCCGCCGCTGCCTGTTGCTCCCCGGCGACATCCGCGACGAGGCCCGGTGCCGGGAGCTGGTCGCCCGCACGGTGGCGGCCTTCGGGCGCCTCGATATCCTGGTGAACAACGCCGCCGCGCAGGTGGTCAATGACGGCCTCGACGACCTGAAGGCGCCCGACATCGAGGGCTCGTTCCGCGCCAACGTTTTCGCCATGTACTACCTCACCCAGGCGGCGGTGCCGCACATGAAGCCGGGCGGGGCGATCGTGAACAGCACGAGCGTGCAGGCCAAGGTCGCCGATCCGAGCATGCTGATCTACGCCGCCACCAAGGGGGCCATCGCTAGCCTGACCATCGGACTGTCGAACCTTCTGGCCCCGCAGGGGATCCGGGTGAACTGCGTCGCTCCGGGGCCGGTCTGGACGCCGATCCAGCCGATCGTGAAGAGCCCGGAACAGATCGCGCAGCTCGGCGCGCAGACGCCGTTGGGCCGTGCCGGCCAGCCCGCCGAACTGGCCCCGGCCTATGTTCTCCTCGCCTCCCGCGAGGGCAGCTACATGTCGGGCGCCCTGGTGCCGGTGACCGGCGGCATGCCGATGCTCTGAGCGCCGCGGCGGCCCGGCCCTCCCGCGCACCTCCATCTATCTTTGCCTGCCTGCCGTTCGACCTCGGCACGCGACGCGGCGTGCGGTCGCGCGCGCTCCAGAACGCGGCTGTGCATCCCGTAGCGTTGGAGGCCTGTCGTATGCGCCTCGCCGATCGCGTCTGGGTCTCCGTCGTCGCCTGTCGTAGCAATCAGACCTTAACCCCAGGCCGGGATGGAACGGCGTGGTGACGATGCGGGCGTCCGGCCCCGCCGACGCCCACGACGACGGAGACGACCATGAGCGACGCCCAGACTCCGACCGCCCAGACCCGGACCGCCCTGGTGACGGGCGCCGCCCGCGGCATCGGGCTCGCCACGGCGACCCGCTTCCTCGCCGAGGGATGGACCGTCGCCCTCCTCGACATTGACGGTCCGGGCGTGGAGGCGGCGGCGGCCCGGCTCGACCGGCCGGAAGCAGTCCTGGCGGTGACCGCCGACGTCTCCGATCCCGAAGCGGTGGCGGCGGCCATGCGGCAGGTCTCCGAACGATTCAGACGCCTCGACGCCCTGGTCAACAATGCCGGTATCGCGATCTTCAAGCCGCTGATGGAGACCACCTTCGCGGACTGGTCGCGGGTGCTCGCGGTCAACCTGTCCGGGCCGTTCCTGTGCACGCAGGCCGCCGTCCCGCTCCTGTCCGAGCGCGGCGGTGCCGTCGTGAACATCACCTCGATCTCGGGGCTGCGCGCCTCGACGCTGCGGACGGCCTACGGCACCAGCAAGGCGGCGCTGGCGCAGCTCACCAAGCAGCAGGCCGTGGAACTCGCGCAGCACGGGATCCGCGTCAACGCCGTCGCCCCCGGCCCGGTGGACACAGCCATGGCGAAGGCGGTCCACAGTCCCGAGATCCGGGCCGATTACCACGACGCCGTCCCCCTGGGACGCTACGGCCTCGAGTCGGAGCTCGCGGAGGCGATCGTCTTCCTCTGTTCCGATCGCGCCTCGTTCGTGACCGGCCAGCAGCTGGCCGTCGACGGTGGCTTCGAGGCGACCGGCATCGGCCTGAAGACGCTGCGCGGCGTGCGCAACGTCTGAGCGGCGAGGCGCACGCGCCGACCCGGCGGCGCGTCGTGGGATGATTCGTTAACCCTGCCGCCGTAGCCCCGAGACTTGGGGAACAGGCGCGGGTGCCATGCCGAGACTCGGCTCCATGATCGTCGACGGTCTCGCGTTCGTCCTGGTCGGGATCGCCCTCACGGCGGTCGTGGTCGGGTACGCGCGCAACCTGCCGGATCCGATCGCATCGCGTGCCCAGAGCGCCGAGGGCGCGCCCACGTGGGGCGACCCGGTCACCACCGGCTCGATCGCGCGGGCAAGGCCGGGCACGGTGACCCATTGGGCCGAGGTGCGGCCCTGGCTCCTGACGAGCGACGCGGACCGGCTCCGGCACGCCGCCTGGATAGACCCGCCGCGCCGCTGAGGCCTCCGCGGTCCGCGCGACCGCCGATGCAGGACGGCGCAGCCGAAGCCCCGCCGCGCTCCGGACATTCGAGACTGCAACCGATCATTAACCATGGTTGCCGAAGCTTCCACCGCACGATGAAGCGGCGAGGCATCCATGGCGCGAGACGGAAACCGACCCCACCCCAGCGCCCTGGCGCGGTACCCGGTCCCGATCGAGCTGATCTCCGCGCTGTTCCGCGCCGACGATGCGGAGCGGGAACGCCTGCTCGCGCCGATGCCAGTTTATGGCCGGGCGCGGATCGCCGCCTATTGCCTGGAGCATGCGCGGCTCGCGGCGCTCGGCCTTCAGGTGGCGCGGACCTGCGACGAGGCCACGCTCGTCAAGGCCGCGGGTGCGGAGGTGGGCTCAGAGCTGTTCGCGCGCGCCCGGGCCGGCACCTCGGCGCCGGTCGAGCGTCAGGCGGCCTGATCGTTTCCCGGCCCGGTCACCCGTCCGGCCGATGCCGTCGGGCTGATGAATGCGCGGGCCGGATCCGGTTCACCGCGCCGGGCGCATCCTCCTGACATCGGTCCGGCGAGCCCGGACCGCAGGTTGAGGAGATCGTGTGATGATGCGCTCCAAGATTCTCGGCATGGTCGCAGTGGTCACCGCAGGCCTCGCGTTCGCCCCGGCGGCGAACGCAGCGCCGTTCGGCTATGGACCGCCCGAGGGCGGGGCTTGGATCGAGCGTGTGGCCGGCGGCTGCGGCCCGGGCTTCCATCCCAATCCCTGGGGCCATTGCCGGGCCAACGATCGCGGCTGGGGCTGGGGCGGTCCCCGCGGCCCCTATGGCGGGCGGCCGGGCTACGGCTACGGAGGCTATGAGCGGGGCTACGGCGGCTACGACGGCCCGCGCCGTTTTCATGGCGGCTGGTAACCCGCGCGGCGGCCCTGGATCCATGTCCCTAACGGCCGCTCCGCCGCTTTGCGCGAGCCCGACGCCCCGGATCAATCCGGCCAGCCGTCGGGGCGGCGCATGTCGGATCCGCAGCCGCCGGGGGCCAGGTCAATGCCCGGGCGCCGACTTGTCCCGCCTGAACGCAAAGCTGCATATTCACGACAGGATACAGCCGTATTAATCTCTTCCGGGACGCCGCATAGTGTCCCGGAGAATCTTCGTCATGTCTCGCTATGTTTTCGCATCCCTGATGATCGTCGGCATGGCAGCCCTCGCTTCGCCGGCCGCGGCGCTGTCCACGAAGGAGTGCTCGACGAAGTACCAGGCCGCCAAGCAGGCCGGGACGCTCAACGGGCAGAAGTGGAACGACTTCCGCAAGGCTGAGTGCGGCGCGGCCGCCGACACCACCACCACCACGGCGCCTAATCCGGTCGCCCCCTCCGCGCCGACGCCCGCGCAGCCCGCGCCGGCACCGACGGCTTCACGGACCGCGCCGATGGCGGCTGCGGGTTCGGCGGCCTATCCCCGGGCCATCGATCCGAAATACGCCAAGGAATCGGCCGGCAAGGCCCGGATGCACACCTGCCTCGACAGCTACAACGCGGCCAAGGCCGCCGGCACGCTCGGCGGCAAGAAGTGGATCGAGAAGGGCGGCGGCTACTATTCGGCCTGCAACAAGCAGCTCAAGAGCTAAGCGCCTTCCAGGACGGCCGCCTGCGCGACGGTGTGGTCGGCGATCGCGCCGGCCGTCGTGAGCCAGATGTCGGCACGGTGATCGGCGATGTGCTGGAGCGCCCGACGCAGCGGCCTCAGGCGGTGCGGGCGCCCCACGATGTAGGGATGGAGCGCGATGCCCATGACGAGGGGGGCAGCCCGCGCCTGCTCCCGCATCTCGTCGAAGGCGTCCACGAGGGCGTCGGCGAACTGGCGGCCGGTCTCCTTGCGGGCGACGATGGCGGGGATGTCGTTGAGTTCCTGCGGATAGGGCACCGCCAGGATCCGGCCGCCGCCCCGGGTCTTGAACCAAGTCGGCTGGTCGTCGTGGTCCCAGTCCAGCAGGTAGCGGTAGCCGGCCTCGGCCAGGAGATCGGGCGTGACCCGCGACTGCGAGATCCAGGGACCGAGCCAGCCGGCCGGCGCGCGACCTTCCTGCGCGGCGATCACGGCCGTCGTCTCGGCGATCAGTGACCGCTCCGCGGCCTCGTCGAGGACGCCCTGCCGTTCGGCGTTGGTCCGGCCGTGGGCGACGATCTCGTCGCCCCGGGCGCGGAACGTCTCGATCAGCCCGGGACAGTCCCGGTAGAGGTTGCTGTTGACCAGCACGCTCGCGGGCATGGCCAGCCCGTCCAGCATCCCGGCGATCCGCCAGGCACCGACCCGGTTGCCCCAGTCGCGCCACGCGTAGTTGAGCACGTCGGGCTGCGGGCCGCCCGGCGCGAGCTCGGCGCCGAGTCCTTCACCGAACGCGAAGGTCTCGAGGTTCAGCCCGATATAGACGGCGAGCCGCTTGCCCTCCGGCCAGTCGAAGACCGGCCGGGCCGGGAGGGCGCTGTAGGCATAGCGGCCGTGGCCGGAATCCGTGTCCATGAGGTGTCCCTGTAAGGCTGCGCGAGCCGGGCGGCGTCCCGTCCCGGATCCGCCGGCGCGTTCACGCGCGCTCAGGTAGCGGCGGGTGGGCGCACGGCGAGCGCCCTGTCCGATCGGCGAAGTTGGCGCGCCGTGGCATCCGGGTGGTCGATGCGCGCGCTGGTTGCGTCCGGGTGCGGCGCCAGCCCACGACAAGGCGGCCACGGAAAAGGGCCGGAGCTGTGGCTCCGGCCCGTCGCGGTCCGAGTGGACTGGGATGCCGGGCGTGGGGCCGGCGCCTAGAACGGGATGTCGTCGTCGAGGTCGTAGCCGCCGCGGCTGCCACCGCCACCGCCACCGGCGGCCGGGGCCGGCCGCCGCTCGCCGCCCTGGGCGCGGCCACCGC
>NZ_JBFULS010000099.1:0-8393 GCF_054049775.1 Methylobacterium sp. P5_C11
GTTTTGGCGGCTTTCGTTCTTTCACCCGGGGTTCTGTCCCTGGAACTCTTGGTCGCGATAGCCCTCGGTTTGGATTTCAAACATTTTGTGTTCCTCGCTGGCGCGCTGGACGCGCTCGCAGCGATCGGCGTCGCATTGTACTGGCGCCCAAGTCTCAGCGTCCGGGGGACGGGCTACCCCACGCTCCTGGCCTGCGCTCTGGTGGCTCCGATTATCTTTACTGTCCTGAGCGAGACGTTTCGAACAGATTACAATTGGCATAACATGATGCAGGTCGCAGCAATCCAGCAGATCAACCTGTTGCCTCGAATCCCTGAAGAGTTCGAGATGGCAGGGCTTCGGCTGAACTACGGCTGGTTGGGGTGGACGCAGCTTGCCGCGATCTCGAAACTTCTCGGGATCTCGCCGACCAGGCTGTTCCTGCCGATCAATGTGTTGCACTTTATCGGAATGTTCGTCTTCGTTACCGAAGGCACGGTCCTGATCCTTGGGCACCGACAATCCATCGTGACGACAGTCGCGAGTGTTGCTGTTGCGCTTCTTGCTGTAGGACTGCCTGATATCGTAATTGGAATATTCAAAGGTGGATATCATGCGGTGGGAGAAGCACGCATTACGCCCATGATGGAGAAAATCCAGAATATGGACACCATGGTCTTCGGGTTGTCCTCTTTCGCGGTGATGGTATTTGCGGTCCTAAGTTATCTGGAATTTAAACGCTTATCCTTTCTCATCCTCGCAATTCTTTCGTCTTTGGCGAGCTGTTCGGTTTATCCGCTTTTCCTTCCCTCGTGTCTGGCGGTCGCGGGAACACTGGTTGCCTATGAAGTCGTACAATGGATCCGCGGAGTTGGAGCACCTCATCATCAAGCCCTTATCAAAATGGGACTGGCGGTCCTCCTTTGGGGCGCGTGCTTTAGCATAGTGATTTGGTACGGGATTTTTCTCGGAAGGGACTCGGAAGTTCCGCCTTTCAGTCTGATAAAAGCTCGAGATTTTCCGCTTCAGTTTGCTCGCTGGGGATGGATATATTGTTCAATTGACGCAGTTCTTTTGTTCATCGTCGCCTTTCGAAGAAAATATTCGTCGCCATCCGTTCTATTTTCCATCTTCGTGACATTCGGCTTGCAAATGGCCTATGTCGTGATCGCGGTTCGCGACGGCGTCGAATACAAATTTCTCTTCACGGCACTGCTGTTCGCGGCACCTGTGGTCGCGGCTGCGATTTCCCGTTGGGCTCATGGCGGTTCGAGATCATGGGTCGTAGCGGGTGTATTGACCGCATTGTTTTTGTCCTGCGTGATCTACGAATTTCCCCGCTGGACCAGCCCTGATTTGCGTTATGCCGTTCCATTAGACATTTACGACCCGGACATCGCACCTGATTCGAAGGAGATGCCGGTCTGGCTACGGATGGTCCGCGATAAAACCCCTCGGAATGCCGTCCTTTTCACTGCGCCCGATGAGCGACCCATCGCGGTCTTTTCCGGCCGGGCCTTATACGTGTGTGGTGATGTTTCTATTCCGGTTTCGCGAGCTGGATACTCGATGAATTGCACCCGTGAGCTCACCTCCGTGAAGGGATACTCTCCCAAGATGGCGGCCGAGAGAATGCGGTTCCTGGGCCAGGTCCTGGACAAGGACATCGGCGATGCCGAAGCTCAGGGGTTGATGAAGGCGTTTCGACCCTTGGCCCGGCCAATGGTTTTTCATACCAGCGGTTTCTCAGGATTCACGCGCTGGCTTAAAGACAAAAATATTGGTCGACCAATCCTCGTTTCTGATACAGATGTGGTCTGGCTGGTCGATGAATCGGGCGCTGGCGTCGATCCCGTAAATAGCTCTGCGTTCCATCGTGGCGGACCCACATGAATTGAGTCAGTTCGTTTGAGTGCCGGATTTCGACCGGCCAGTCCCGGTGTGACGGAAGAGCTGCGTTTCCGGAGCCGGCCGGCGTCGACGTTTCTTCGGGCGCACGCTTGGGCTCGGTGGGTCAGTGCTGGCGCGGGCGGGGCCTGACGGCCTAGGGGTCAGTACTGGTCTTCTGGGCTCACGCCGTCACCCGCTCCGGGTTCCCCACCGGAATTGGGGTTTCTCGCGCCTTGTCGGTTCGGCGAGGCCCTTGGCGCCGGACGCGTGGGCGACGTCCGCGCCACGGTGGGTCGAACGGCTGGCGGTCGTCCGGGCGGCCCGACCTTGCCGGCGGCTCCCGCTCGTCCGGCAGGCCCTGCCGGCCCGGCAGGCCCTGGAGGCCCGGCCGGTCCCGGCGGACCCCTCGGCCCTGGCGGTCCGGGTGGACCCGCGACGGCCGTTCTGGATATCCCCGCTCCTCGAGACTCGGACGGTTTGGCGCCGTCCATCGCGTCGCCCTGTTCGACCTTGGTGCTGGGGCCGGTTGTGGCCGCGGTACCCGGGGGTCCCGGGGGTCCCGCTGGACCTTGCTCACCGCAATTGGCAACGACGATCTTGCGCTCCTGACGCGTCGTGCGCAGCGTCGCGATGCACGTGGCGGGATGATAGACGACGCGAAATTCGAAATATCCTCTATTGTCGATTTGGTGTGAAAACTGGCCATCGAGATTGATATCGGCGCCGTGCTCGTCGGAATAGCCCATTATCCAAAGTTCACCGCCGGTTATCTTGGCATCGGCCACGCTGATGTCGCCGGCGGCGGCTGAGAGCGAGGCGAAACAAATCATCGCTATCCAGACCAGCGCTAGCGGATTAATTCTGGCGGCCATCGATTGGTCCATCGCTCACGCGCCAGCAGTATATCTGGGAATTGGTGGGGAGCAACGATCGAGCGTCAACGAGCAGGCGCTTCGCCAGTGCGATTCACTCCGCCATGGCTGCGGCGTCGGGCCAAGCAGGCCGAGGGGAGGCCTTCTCTCCACGAAGTCGCGGTCGGTGGCGCTTGGCGCCGCGACGAAGGCCGCCCGATCCGACCAAGTCCAGCCCGCGTTCCGGGCGGGGTGAGGTCGAAGCCGCGTATGAGCCCCGCCCCCGTAGACCGCTCCTCGACCGCACGGTTGGCCCGGGCGGCGTTAAGGGCTTGACTCCGCGGGCAACCGGGTCTCGAGGGCGCGCCCGATGCGGGCCGCGGAACGGGGCGGCGCCGTCATCGGAACCGCGGCGCGCGGACCGACACGGCCCGTCGCGGCGGGTCACGTAGCCAGGAGGGGGCACGTCGTCGTTCCTGTCTGGCCCCGTGTCATGCGGGTCCGGTTGCAAGCCGGAGGGCCGACGCTCATCCAGCGTACGCAACACGTTGGATGATGGGTGGTGGGCCCGGCAGGACTCGAACCTGCAACCAGACCGTTATGAGCGGCCGGCTCTAACCATTGAGCTACGGGCCCGGAGGGCGTCGACGGATAGCCGATCCCCGGCTGTCCGTCACCCGGATTTCGCCGCGTCGCGGGGATGCTCGGCGGATCCATCGGACGCGACTAAGCCCGTATCCTTGATCCGCCACAGGTAGCGGGCCAGGATCGAGCGGTACGGCGCGAAGGCGGCCGCCACCGCGCCGGTATCCGCCTGCCCGGTCAGGCGGCGCAGGCAGCCCGCCGCCGCCGCGTCGCCCGCCGGCCAGATGTCGGGGTCGTGGAAGTGGAAGATGCCGATCATGTCGGCCGTCCAGGGTCCGACGCCGTGG
Organism: Methylobacterium sp. P5_C11; assembly: GCF_054049775.1. Lineage (NCBI taxonomy): Bacteria > Pseudomonadati > Pseudomonadota > Alphaproteobacteria > Hyphomicrobiales > Methylobacteriaceae > Methylobacterium > Methylobacterium sp. P5_C11. The sequence goes on from NZ_JBFULS010000099.1 coordinate 3,653, forward strand.
ATGCCGCACAGGATCGCCGCCCGCGCGGGATGCGGCAGGCGGCCGAGATCGGGACCGAGCACGCCCGCGACCTCCGCCGCCACGATCGCCTGGAGCGCCCGCACCTTGTTGCCCGAGATGCCGCAAGCCCGCAACAGCGCCGCGTCACCGGCCTCGAATAGGCCCCGGGGGCTCAGGCCCGCCGCCGCGGCGGCGGTCTCGATCCGCGCCCAGATCGCCGCCGCCGCCCGGGTCGAGAGCTGCTGGTTGACCACTTCGACGAACAGGCGGTCGGCGACGCAGGGATGCGCCGGCGGCTCGATGCGGATCGGCCCCGCCTGCAGGAGGGCGGCCTGCAGGGGCGGATGCGCCTGGGCCGCCGCGAGGAGATACGCATAGATGTCGGGATCGAGCATCGCCTCGGCCCATCGGCCCCCTCGGCCTGCCGTCCGCCGGAGGTGCGGCCGGGCTCGCGCGCTCCGGCTCCATCCGAAGCCACGGTCGCGCGGTTCGCCCGCCTTCTGCGACGGAAGCCCGCGCCCCGGCAAGGCGCCGCGGGGCGCCGGTCCGGGGGCGGAATGCCGCGCGGCCCGGGGCGGAGGGGGCGGCCGGTCTGGACGGGATGCGATCGCGGCCCAGGTCTTCACGGCATGGCGATCTTCTTCACCGCGGACACGCATTTCGGCGACCCGCATATCCTCCGCCATCGCGGGGCGCGATTCGGCAACGTCGAGGCCCACGACGCGGCCCTGGTCGCCGGCTGGAACGCCGTCGTCGGCCCGGACGATTCCGTCTGGCACCTCGGCGACTTCGCCGCTCACGCGAGCCGCGCGCGATGCGCGGCGATCTTCGCGCAGTTGAACGGCGCCAAGTACCTGGTCCGGGGCAACCACGATTCGAACCGCGTGCTGGACCTGCCCTGGGCAGAGCCACCGGTGGAAAGCGTCCGCCTGTCCGTCGCGGACGCGCGGGGGCGGGCACATCGCCTGTTCCTGTCGCACTACGCGCACCGGGCCTGGCCGGGCCTGTGGCGGGAGACGCGCCACCTCTACGGGCACAGCCACGGCTGGCTGCCCGACACCACCCGTTCCTGCGATGTCGGCGTGGATGCCTGGAACGACCGCCCGGTCGCCCTCGACGCCATTCTGGCCCGGCAGGATGCGGCCGCAACCGTACCCGAGGAACTCGCGGCCCATGGCATGCGCTGATTCAGGCGCGCCCGCGCACCACTCGTCCGCCGGACCGTCGCAATCCCGGCAGGAGGCCGTACCCATGACCGACAGCCCGTCACCACCGCCCGGCTGGACCGAGGCTGCGACCGGAGCCGCCGCCGAACTCGGCCTCGGAACCGACTTCGCGGCGCTGGACGCGCAGGACTGGGCGCGGGTCTGCCGACGGTCCGGGGAGATCCTCGCCGGACGGGGCCATGCCCTTCCGCCCGGTTGGGACGGCGCGCTGGCGCGGGCCGTCGGCCGCCGCGATCCGGCCGTTCCCCGGGACGTGCTGGCCCGTGACGAGGCTGACGCCCTCCTGGCCGAGAAGGGCGAGGTGTTCGCGCCCGAGGACGATGCCTGAGAGCACGATGGAGCCCGGGGCGGGACTTCGCGCCGACGGGTGGTTGCCGTCGCGGGGGTGCGGGCCGATGTAGGAGCCATGCCCCATCCCGAACACCGACGCGCCGACCCGATCCGTCCGGGGCGATCCGCCCCCAAACCCGCCGCCGGCGGGGCTGCGACCGCCCTGCGGGTGGTGCCCGTCGCCTCCAGCCCGGTCCTCGACGGGCCGACGCGACTGCGGCTGGGCCACCAGTTGCGGGCGCTGTACGATCCGGTGATCGACGAGGTTCTGGATCCCCGGCTGGCGGAGCTGCTGCAGCAGCTCGACGCGGACCGCACCGGCGACCCCTCGACCTGAGGCGGGAGCGTCCGGGAGATGGAGCTCCCATCGGTGGATCGGGGGGGTGTCACACCGATGGGAGCCGAGCCGAGTCGACGGATCGACCCAACCCGTTCCATATCGCCCAGGCACCGGCCAGGGCGCTTTCACCTAAGTCAAATTTCCCGCTGAATACCGAGGCTCACGGGTCGAAATGACCTGTTCGACAGCGGAAAACTCGGTGTCGGGTCGGGGCGCCGGCCCGTTCAGGGCGCGGTGCCGGTCACCGACAGCATAATCCCGTCGCTGCCGATCTCGGACCCGCTGTAGCCGAGCATCCGCGCGAGCTGTTCGCGGGCGCGCCAGACCCGGCTCTTCACGGTGCCGATCCGGCAGTTCATCACGGCGGCCGCTTCCTCGTAGCTCAGGTTCTCGATCGCCACGAGGACCAGCGCCTCCCGCATCACCGGCGCGAGGCGGTCGAGGGCGGCGCGCACGTCCTGGAGGTCGAGATGGCCCCCCTGCTCGGGAATACTGGTCAGGCGCTCGGCGTGGTTGCCGTCGCTGTCGGCGACCTCGCGGCCGTGCTTGCGGTGCTGGCTGTAGAAGACGTTGCGGAGGATCGTGAACAGCCACGCCTCCAGGTTGGTGCCGGGGGTGAAGCCGCCGCGGCCGCGCCAGCCGCGCAGCAGGGTGTCCTGCACGAGGTCATCCGCAGCGGCCGGGTCGCGGGTGAGGGAGACCGCAAAGCGGTGCAGGGCCGGCACCACCTCCAGCAGGCCCGCGCGGAACGCCCGGTCGCGTCCCCCCTCAGCCTGCGCCAGGGCGGTCTCCAGTCGCGCCAGCAGCTCCGCGAAGGGATTCGCTGCGGTCCCCGGCTCGAGGCCGATCCGGTCGTAGGTGTGGCCGAGCAGGGTGCCGAGATGCGCCCGCACGGCCTCGGGCAGGCCGTATCGGGTCTCCTCCCCGGCCTCCTCTGGAAGATCCTCGACGGCATCGAGGAGGGGCAAGCCTTCGGTGTCGGGCATACGGTCCGGTCGTCGGCGGGTGGGCTGATCTGGCCCGTATGACCGGTTGTGGCGTGCCGGGGCCGCCCATGCCGCAACATGGGTTAGCGCTTTCCCCGAACCGGGCTCGGCCGCGGGGCCGGCACGTCCGGCACGGTCGGAGGCCCCGGGCGCGGCCGCCCCGCCCGGTCCCGGTGACGACCGCGGCGACGGCGGTCAGGCGCGGCCTGCCGGATCCGCACCCTCCTCGAAACCGGGCAGCGAACCGTTCCCCGCGCCGCGGTGTTCCCCAGGGCAGCGGCCGCCCTTCGGGTGCGCCGCCCGTGTGCCGCCATGCACGCAAGCGCCGCCGTTGGCGCAAGCGGAGTGCCGTCCCGATGCCTGCCCCAAGTCGCCGAGAGTCGCCGATGTCAGCGCCCGATTCAGCCCCCACCGAGACCGCCGGTCCGGACCGACAGGCCTCGACGGTCTGGACGCTGGCGCTTGCCACCGCACTGATCGGTCTCGTGGCCCTCCCGCGCCGAACGGGGGCGCCGGCCCGAAGCTCCGTCCAGCCCTCCGAGCGGGACGGCGCGCGCCGTCCCTCGCCCGCGCACCAAGGCCGCGAGGCCGAGGCCGTGGCCCGTACCCAGACCGATCGCGGCCGCGGCGCGTCGACCCCGACCGAGATCCCCGCCAAGGGCTGGAAGGACATCGCGCTGCGCACCTATCACGACATCGGCGAGAACCGCCTGTCGCTGATCGCGGCCGGTGTCACGTTCTTCACGCTCCTGGCGATCTTCCCGGCGGTGGCGGCCCTGGTCTCCTGCTACGGGCTCTTCGCCGACGCATCGACCATCAACGACCAGCTCGCCAGCCTGCAGGGGATCCTGCCCCAGGGCGCCCTCGAGATCATCAGCGATCAGGTCAAGCGGCTCAACGAGCAGGGAAATACCACGCTGGGGTTCAGCCTGCTGATCAGCGTCGCCCTCTCGGTGTGGAGCGCCAATGGCGGCGTGAAGCACGTCTTCGACGCGCTCAACCTCGTCTACAACGAGCGCGAGACGCGCAGTTTCGTCGTGCTCAATCTGGTCTCGCTGACCTTCACGGGCGGCGCGCTGCTGTTCCTCGTCCTCGCCCTGTCGGCGATTGTGGTGCTGCCGGTGGTGCTGGCCTTCGTCGGGCTCGGCACGGATGCGTGGTGGCTGACGCTGCTGCGCTGGCCGGCGCTACTCCTGGCGGTGCTGCTCGGGCTCGCCATGCTCTATCGCTACGGCCCCAGCCGGGATGCGCCGCGCTGGCGCTGGGTGACGCCGGGGGGCGTCCTGGCGGCCGTGCTGTGGCTCGCCGCCTCGCTGCTGTTCTCGTGGTACGTCGCCCATTTCGGCAGCTACAACAAGACCTACGGTTCGCTCGGCGCGGCGATCGGTTTCATGACCTGGATCTGGCTCTCCACCATGATCGTGCTGACCGGCGCCCAGGTGAACGCCGAGATGGAGCATCAGACCGCCGAGGACACCACCGTCGGCGCGCCCCGCCCCTTGGGCACACGCCGGGCGCGCATGGCCGACACGGTGGGCGCCGCCGCGACCTAGCGCGGCCCGGTCCGTCGCGCCCCCGCGGACGCGTCGCGGCGCCGTTTCCTGAGTTGTCCCGCCCGTTGCGCAGGCTTGGGCGGGGCGACTTAACACAGGTTGGCGCGCGTTTCCCGGGCGCAGGCACAAGCCGATCAAGAAGATCCGGACATTCAGGTCCGGAATGCGGCTTGCCCTCTGCGAATAGAAATATCCGTGCGTCGCTCTTTCATCGACACCTTCGGCTATGCCGGCTCGGACCGGCGGTTCCTCCGGCGCCCGCGCCCCGCGCGCCGTGACGCGGCGGCCGGCCCGGCCGCCGGGCGC
>NZ_JBFULS010000100.1:0-7984 GCF_054049775.1 Methylobacterium sp. P5_C11
CCTCGCCGGTGACCGCTGAAACGGAGTCGCAGGACCGGGGCGCCGGCAAGACGCCGCGACGAGACAGACGGCACCGGCCGGGGGAGGCGCCCGGTCGATGCCGCGGGGCGCCGCGGGGATCGGATCCCGCGCGTATCATGGCCGACACAGGGTTCCCGCGGCGTCCCGCGTCCCTCGTCGCGTCACCTGGGCCATGCCCCCGGCGCAACAGGCGCGCGGGGACGATCACCCATGTCCGAGGACAGGCCGACATCCTGATGGGCCGGAGCGCGGCGCGCGGATCCGAAAGAGCCCTCCCGCCGCAAACGCGATTCCTGGCGCTCGCCATCCAGGTCCGCTTCGAGGCTCCGCAGGAAAAGGGGCACGGACCGGATCGCCGGCTCCCAAGCCGCCGCGCCTCAGGCCGACAGCGGCGCACGCGGCTCGGTGTGGTCGAACAGCCGGGGCGGCGGGATCGCGTCCCGTGCACCCATCCGCGCGACGAGGTGGTCCGCGACCCGCAGGGCGTTGGCGATGATCGTCAGCGTCGGATTCACGGCGCCGATCGACGGGAAGAAGCTGGCATCGGTCACGTAGAGGTTGTCGAGCTCGTGCGTTTTGCAGTCCCGGTCGAGCACCGAGGTCGCGGGATCGTCGCCGAAGCGCAGGGTGCCGGCCTGGTGGGCCGTCCCGCCGATGGGGACGTTTTTGCCGAGATAGAGCGACCGGTCGAACAGGTGCGGATGAACGTCGGTGACGCTGCAGATCTCGCGCAGCTTGTGCCGCAGCCGCCTGTGGGCCTCCTGATTCGTTTCGGTGAGATCGAGATGGACCTTGCCGTCCCGATAGTAGACCCGGTTCTGGGGCAGCGGCACGTCTTCCGATGTCAGCCAGAAATCGATGGAATGCCTGGCGATCCAGTCGAAGGGCCTGTCGGGAAACCATTGCAGGAAGCCGGGCAGGCCCTCGCCGTGGATCTGGGCGCCGTCCGACTTGCCGACCATCTGGATGTGGCCGAGGGGGAAATCCCAGCCGTCCTTCGGGTCCGGATCGCCGAAGTAGAAATCGTTGAGGCCCAGCGTCTTCTGGAACCGGGTGGGGTTCGGGACCTTCGAGATCGCCAGGACGGTCGAGTTGTTGTGTCGCATGTAGTTGCGCCCGACCTGATCCGACCCATTGGCGAGGCCGTTCGGATGCTGCGCGTTGGCCGAGCGGAGCAGCAGCAGCGCCGAGGAGAGGGCGCCGCAGGCGACCACCACGATGTCGGCCGACGCCTCGAACGGAGCACCGTCCCGGTTTCCGATGACCCCCGTCACCGAGCGCCCCGACGGATCGGTGACGAGGCGCTCGATGTAGGTGCGGGTCAGGAGGGTCAGGTTCGGGCAGTCCCGCAGGGCGGGATCGACCACCATGGTCTGGGCGTCGGACTTGCCGTTGGTGGGGCAGGGGAAGCCGTCGAACGATTCGCACTTGATGCAGGGCGAGGTCGGGACCGCACGGCCTTCCCTCTCCACAAGCCGCACGCCCACCGGCAGGTGGAACGGGTGATGGCCGGCATTCTTCAGGTTGTCGAACAGCTCCTGGATCCGCGGCTCGTGCGAGACCGGCGGATGGGCGTAGGGCTTCGTCGACCACGGCTCGGTCGGATCCTCGCCGCGCAGGCCGTGGACGTGGAACAGCTCCTCGGCGGCCTGATAATACGGTTCGAAGGCGTCGTAGCCCACGGGCCATGCCGGCGCGACGCCGTCCTGGTGGCGGATCTCGGAGAAGTCCTTCTCGCGCAGGCGGAAGAGGACCGAACCGTAGAATTTCGAGTTCCCGCCGACGTAGTAGTGCAGGCCCGGGTGGAAGCTCTTGCCGTCGGACGAGTACCACGTCTCCTGAGCCTGGTAGTAGCCATCGACGATCACCGCCTGACTGTCCCAGTTGCGCGGCTCGCGCAGCAGGTAGTCGCCGCGCTCGATCAGCAGGATGCGCTTGCCGGTCTGCGCGAGGCGCCAAGCCATCGTGCCGCCGCCGGGTCCGGAACCGACGATGATGACGTCGTAGTGCTCACCGGGCATGTGCCGTCTCCGTCCGGGCCTCTGTCCAGGCAGGCAACTCGCGAGCCGTTGTTCGGATCACGCCGCTCCGGTGTTTCGGACGCACCGTGCCGGCATCGGCGGAAACCCGCCGATGCCGGCAACCGCCGGTTAAGCGCCTTTCCCAACGCCGCCTTCAGCTTCGCCTGCGATCCTGCCCCGGACCGGCCTGCCGCCGGGGAGGCCGGAATGACCGACACGATGGCGCTTGTCCTGGCGCTCCCGATCGCAACCCTGCTGGCGCTGGGCGTCTGGTGGATGCGGGGGACGCGGCGCGCGGAGAGCGAGGCCGAGCGGCTGCAGGATCGCATCTGGCGGATCAGCGAGAGCGAGGACCGCTACCGGGCTCTGGTGGCCGCCACCACCGAGATCATCGTCCAGCGGGATGCCCGCGGGCGCATCACCTATGCCAACGAGGATTTCGCCCACCTGCTCGGACAGGAGCCGATCGCGCTGATCGGCTCGCAGGCCGATCTGGAGATCGTCGACCGGCACGCCGTCGAGATCGGGCCGGATGGGGTCCGCCGCACGGAGGCGCAGGTCCGCACGGCGGACGGCCGCCTGCGCTGGTTCGCCTTCGTGGAGATGCCGGTGGCGCACGGCGATGCGATGCACTGGCTGCGGGCCGGCCGGGACGTGACGGCGCGGGTCGAGGCGATCCGCAGCCGCGACGCCGCCCTGGAGCGGGCCGAGTCGGCGAGCGTGGCGAAGTCCCGCTTCCTGGCGACCGTGAGCCACGAGATGCGCACGCCGCTCAACGGCATCCTCGGCATGGCCGACCTCGTGCTCGGGACCGACCTCGACCCCGAGCAGCGCACCTACGTCGAAGCGGTGCGCACCAGCGGTCAGGCCCTCCTCGGCCTGATCGACGGCGTCCTCGACTTCTCGCGGATCGAGGCCGGACGCCTCGATCTGGCGGATGAGCCCTTCGATCTGCCGGCGCTCGCGGAGGGCGTCGTCGAGTTGCTGGCGCCGCGGGCGCAGGACAAGGGGATCGAGATCGCCCTCGACGTCGCCGAGGACTTTCCCGCCGCCGTGGTGGGCGATGCCGACCGCGTGCGGCAGATCCTGATCAACCTCGCGGGGAACGCCATCAAGTTCACCGAGCGCGGCGGCGTCGGCGTCAGCCTCGGCTTTACCCGGAGCGAGGCCGGCGGCGAGGTCGTGCTCGCCGTGGCAGATACCGGCCCGGGTATTCCAGAGGACCGGCTTCCGATCCTGTTCGAGGAGTTCGAGCAGGGCGACGGCAGCTCGAGCCGGAGCCATGAAGGCACCGGCCTCGGCCTCGCCATCACCCGGCGGCTCGTGACCCGCATGGGTGGCCGGATCGAGGCCGATTCACGCCTCGGGCGGGGCTCAACCTTCCGGGTGGCGCTGCCGCTGGCCGACGTCGCCGGCACCGAGGGCGACCGGCCCTTGCCGCTGCCGCCCCTCGCGGCGCGGCGCTGCCTGATCGTAGCGGATTCCCCCTTTCAGGCGCCCTATTTGGCGCGCAGCCTGTCCCGGGCCGGGGCCGCCACCGTGATCGTCGACAGCCTGGATTCCGGCCTCGACGCCCTGTCGGGCGCCGCCTTCGACGTGGTTCTGGCCGACCGGGCGCTGGGCGACGCGGCGGTCCGGCAGATCGCCGATGCGGCCCGCGCCTGCGGCGTGCGCACGAGCCTCGTCCTGCTCTCGCCGTTCGACCGCCGCGAATTCGGCGCCCCCGGCGCGGCGGGGTTCGACGGCTATCTGATCAAGCCGGTCCGCCCCCGCTCCCTGTTCGACCGCCTGCTCGCATCGGACGGCCCGATCGAGACCGCGACCGTCCCGCCCGCGACGCCGTCGCGAACCGGCAGCGGCCTGCGGGTCCTGCTCGCCGAGGACAACCCCATCAACGCCCTGCTGGCGACCCGGGCGCTGGAGCGGCTCGGCGCCGTGGTGGTTCATGCGGTCGACGGCATCGAGGCCCTGGACCGTCTGGACACGGAGGGTCCGTTCGACCTGGCGCTGATCGACGTGCGGATGCCGCGCCTCGACGGGCACGAGACCGCCCGGCGGATCCGTGCGGCCGAGTCGGGTGGGTCCGAGCGGCTCCACCTCGTGGCCCTCACCGCCAATGCCGGCCGCGAGGACGAGATCGCCGCCCGGGCGGCGGGCTTCGATGGATTCCTGGCCAAGCCGCTCAACCTGAAGGTCCTCCCGGCCCTGCTGGAGCGCCGCTCCGCCCAGGCGGCATGACCGGGCGCGTTGACAGACAGGCGCATCCCGCGCCAACAGGACGCCCATGTCGACAGCCCACCCCCTGCCGCCCGCTCCGCGCTCGTCCAGCGGCGCGCTCGCTGCCTGGGGCGTGGCCGCTCTGGTGATCGCCACGGTGCTGATCGGCGCCCTGGCGCCGGCCCATCACCCGGCGCCGGCTCGCGCATTGGCCGAGGATCCGACCTGTCTCGAGTGGAGCGACGGCTGCATGGTCTGTCAGCGGCTCGCCGAGGGTCCAGCCTGCTCGCTGCCCGGCATCGCCTGCCAGCCCGGCACCCCGCAATGCCTGCGCCGCCGCGACGGGTGACCCGGCACGCCCGCGGACGGCCGCCCGTCTGCGGGCATCGCCCCGATGGCCCATGAGCCTCACTGTGCCCGTCCTGCGCTTCGCGCCGAGCCCGAACGGTCGTCTGCACCTGGGCCACGCCTACTCGGCGCTGCTCAATGCCGAGCTCGCGACCCGGATGGGCGGACTCTGCCGCCTGCGGATCGAGGACATCGACCCCGAACGCTCGAAGCCGGACCTCGTCGCGGCGATCGTCACCGACCTCGCCTGGCTCGGTCTGACCTATCCCGAGCCGGTGCGGCGTCAGTCCCGATACATGGAGGCCTATCGCGCCGCCCTCGACAGCCTGATCGGCCGCGGGCTCGCCTATCCCTGCTTCTGCTCGCGGGGGCAGATCCGGGCGCAGATCGGAACGCGTGCCGGCCCGCGGCGCGATCCGGACGGGTCAGCGCTCTATCCCGGCACCTGCCGTCACGCCGACCCCGCGGTGGTGACCGAACGGCTCGCCCGCGGCGATCCGCATACCTGGCGCCTCGACATGGCGGCCGCCCTGCGCTGCGCCTCCCGCGGACACGCCTACCTCGCCTTCGACGAGACCGGCGAGCGCAGGATCACCGCCAATCCGCTGCGCTGGGGCGATGCCGTGATCGGCCGCCGGGACGTGCCGACGAGCTACCACCTCGCCGTGGTCCATGACGACGCCGCGGAAGCGATCACCCACGTGGTCCGCGGCCGTGACCTGGAGGCGGCCACCGACCTGCACGTGCTCCTGCAGGATCTGCTCGGCCTGCCGAGGCCGCGCTATCATCACCACCGTCTGCTGCGCGATCCCGCCGGCGCGAAGCTCGCCAAGTCGCGCGGCTCGCAATCCCTCGCCGACCTGCGGCACGCCGGCGAGACGCCCGAAAGCATCCGCGCCCGTCTCGGCTTCGCCTGAAGGCGCGCCTCAGCGCACGGCCGCATCGCGTTGGGCGAGGGCCGTGGCACTCTTCGACTTCTGCATGGTGGCGTCGATCTGCTCGCGCTGGCGCTTGAACTCGGCGAGCAGCCGCCCGTCGAGTTCCCGGCCGCGGGGAACACGGATCTTCATCGGGTCGACGAAATGGCCATTGATGATCACCTCGTAATGGAGGTGGGGGCCGGTCGAGAGGCCGGTGGACCCGAGATAGCCGACGATCTGCCCCTGGCGGACCTTGACGCCCTCGCGGATGCCGCGGGCGAACCGGGACATGTGGTTGTAGGTGGTGACGTAGCCGTTGACGTGCTGCAATTCGACCCGATTGCCGTAACCCGAGGTCATCTCGGACCGGATAACCACGCCGTTGCCCGCCGCCATGATCGGCGTTCCGATCGGGTTCGCCCAGTCAACGCCGGTATGCAGCTTGGCGTAGCCGAGGATCGGGTGGCGCCGATAGCCGAAGCCCGAGCGCATGATGCCTTCGGCGATCGGCTTGCGCAGGAGGAACTTCTTGAGGGACCGGCCCTGGTCGTCGAGATAGTCGATCGTGCCGTCGTCCGGAGATTGGAACCGATAGACCTTGCGGGTCTCGCCGCCGAGCGTGAGCGCCGCGTAGAGCAAGTCCGGCCGGTCGGCGCTGGCCTCGTCGTCGTAGCTGTAGAACACGTCGAGCCCGTCGCCGCTGCCGATGCGGCGCTGGAAGTCGAGGTCGTAGCTGAACACCCGGACGATGTCCTCGACGGTGGCCCGCGGCAGGTCGTGTCGGGCCGCGGTCTCGTAGAGGCTCTGGTAGAGGCGCGGCCCGGAACCGGAATCCGCGTCCTCGTCGTCACCGGCGTCGGCCTCGGCCTGGGGCTGCGGCTTGGCGGCGGGCGCCTCCTCGGCGGGGGGCGCCACCGAGACGAAGGCGCCCCGGTCGTTCAGGGCGGCGATCCCCTCAATGCCGTTCTCGCCGTAGAGCACCACGCGGGTGACCTGGCGCGGATCGCCCGGACGGGGTCCTGGGGCGACCTGGACGCGCATCGGCTGGCCCTCGCTGAGCGCAGCCGTGCGGGCTTTGCCGCCAAGCGCCGCGACGATGCCGCGGATCGCGTCGTCGCCGGCAACACCTGTGGCCTTGAGCGTGGTCTCGAGGGTCTCGCCGCGCTTCAGGGCGAGATCACGCTCCTCCACGAGCGGCGCCTCATTCGGCTTCAGTTCGACCTTCGCGACCTTGGTGACGTTCTCGGGGACGACCAGCACCTCGATGGACTTGAACGGATTTGCATCCTTCGGCGCCGCACCGTCACCATCGCCGGCCGCGCCCTGCTGGAGCGTCCGCGACAGCATGATCTGGGGCGCGATCGGAATGGCGGCGCGACGGCCCGCTTCGGCCGCGATCCGGCGCTCCTCCTCGACCTGAGCGGTGACGTCGTCGTCGGTGAGCGCTGGCGCGTTGGCGTCCACGGACGCGTCGGCGAGGTCGCGCTTGACCACCGTCACCTCGGCCCCGGGGGCATCGGCAGAGGCGTCGGGCGCGCGCTCCAACGGCTCGTCGGAGACGAATTTCATCGGATCGAAACGCGGCGGCTCACCTGCGTAGACGCCGGTGGTCATCGACAGGGGTGTGCTCAGCCGGACGAAGGCCTTGGCCTTGATGATCTCGCGATCCCCGAGGCGGACCGTGACCGGCGCACGAAAGCTCTGTTTGGCCGACGCGATCATCAGGTTGCGCACGAGTCGGTCGCCCTTCCGGGCGATGTTGGCGCCGCTCTCGCTCGGCTGAGGCCGGGGCACGATCGTCGCCTTCTCGGGGATGGCCGCGAAGGAGATGTCGCCCTGCAGGGAAACGTGGAGCGCCGCCGCGATCAGACCGGCGCCGGTCAGCCCGGTGAGGCTGCTGGCGCAGAGCCAGCGCAGGTTGACGGCACGCCGGTCGATCTGCGTCGCGGTAGCGCCCAGGTGATTCAGGGGCTCCTGAACCCCGCGTCCGGGGGAAAGGGCGGCCACGTCGCCGATCTTGAGTCGCTCGCGCTTCACTCGAAGGCCCTGAGAAGACGAAGGCGATGGGGCCTGCCTGGAGGATCCGGAAATCCGCGGCGGGACTCTAGCCGAGCCGGGCGCGACCGGCGCGCCAGACGGATCCATCTCACGGCGCAGCGTGTCGAGATTGAGGCGCGACATCGCGCGATGCGTCCGCGCGCGCGGACACCTCCCTCCGACACCGGCCACGCGAGAGGGGAGGGGGGAAGAGTCAGGGCGAAGTTTTTTCAGAAAGGCGTTGACGGCCCGGAATGGTGGATCTATACCCCGGCTCATCGGCGCCGGCCGCGGGAGTGGACCGGGCGCTGAGCCATCTTCTGACAAGCGGCGGGATTGGCCGGCGGGATTGCCGGGCGGTTTTCTGTTTGCCTTTGATGAGCCCTGGGAGACTGGGGTGATCTTTGACAAGTTATGATT
>NZ_JBFULS010000101.1:2500-5794 GCF_054049775.1 Methylobacterium sp. P5_C11
TGAGGTATTCACTCGAGGCGCTACCTAAATAGCTTTCGCGGAGAACCAGCTATTTCCGAGTTTGATTGGCCTTTCACCCCTAGCCACACGTCATCCAAGACCTTTTCAACGGGCACTGGTTCGGACCTCCAGTGGGTGTTACCCCACCTTCATCCTGCACATGGCTAGATCACTCGGTTTCGGGTCTAAAGCCACGAACTGAACGCCCTGTTCAGACTCGCTTTCGCTGCGCCTCCACCTATCGGCTTAAGCTCGCTCGTAACTTTAAGTCGCTGACCCATTATACAAAAGGTACGCGGTCACCCAGGACGAACCTTGAGCTCCCACTGTTTGTAAGCATCCGGTTTCAGGTGCTGTTTCACTCCCCTCGTCGGGGTGCTTTTCACCTTTCCCTCACGGTACTGGTTCGCTATCGGTCGCTGAGGAGTACTTAGGCTTGGAGGGTGGTCCCCCCATGTTCAGACAGGATTTCACGTGTCCCGCCCTACTCGAGTCCTGTGTATCGTCCGTCCCGTACGGGGCTGTCACCCATATCGCCGGCCTTTCCAGACCGTTCCGGTAAACTCAACACAGGCACTGGCCTGATCCGCGTTCGCTCGCCACTACTAACGGAGTCTCGTTGATGTCCTTTCCTCCGGGTACTGAGATGTTTCAGTTCCCCGGGTTCGCTTCAAACCCCTATGGATTCAGGATTTGATACCTTCATGTGACCAACCGTAGTGTTGCTTCTACGGAGCCAGTCCGCGGGTGTCCGCGGAAAGACTGACCATAGAAGCACAATACGGAAGGTCGAAGGTGGGTTTCCCCATTCGGAAATCCCTGGATCAAAGCTCGTTCGCAGCTCCCCAAGGCTTATCGCAGCGTACCACGTCCTTCATCGCCTCTCAGCGCCAAGGCATCCACCGAATGCTCTTAAGGCACTTGATCGCTCTCGTGATCGATGTCCGCTGATCGGCAGCCCAAGGGCTGTCGATCACGACACGGTCACAAAAAGACCAGTGGCAGATCCGTTTCCGGATCCACCACCGTATGCTTGCCGAACATGACCGCCGGGCAGACGCTTTCGCGCGCCTGACGGCCACATTCCCTCTTCACGATGTCACTGATGTTTTTCGCACACGATCGAGCATCCCCGGATCTGACGATCCTCGAGACGCCGCAACCGCGGCAAACTCATGTTCCAGATAGCGGCCTCGACACGCATTCCCGGGCGGCTGCCGCTGTCGCGACGCCAGGTCCCAAAAGAATGGTGGAGACAGACGGGATCGAACCGACGACCTCATGCTTGCAAAGCACGCGCTCTCCCAACTGAGCTATGTCCCCGTTAAGGAGCAGAGCCCGGAGCGAACGGCAGCGCCGCAAGCGGTCTGAGGTCATCCCGACACTGGTGGGCCTGGGACGACTCGAACGTCCGACCTCACCCTTATCAGGGGTGCGCTCTAACCACCTGAGCTACAGGCCCAAGTCACGATCGAGCGGAGTAACCCGCGGATCGCGCTATCTGGTGAGGAAGAGAAACGAGGGCGGCATTCATCCCGCCAATGGGACCCTGACAGGTCCCTGATATCCTAATGATCTTCGATGGATGAGACAGAGCGTGACGCCCTGGCTCGTCGGTGCCGATCGCTCGGCGCCAGATCCAAAAAAGAATCCTTAGAAAGGAGGTGATCCAGCCGCAGGTTCCCCTACGGCTACCTTGTTACGACTTCACCCCAGTCGCTGACCCTACCGTGGTCGCCTGCCTCCTTGCGGTTGGCGCAGCGCCGTCGGGTAAGACCAACTCCCATGGTGTGACGGGCGGTGTGTACAAGGCCCGGGAACGTATTCACCGTGGCATGCTGATCCACGATTACTAGCGATTCCGCCTTCATGCACTCGAGTTGCAGAGTGCAATCCGAACTGAGACGGCTTTTGGGGATTTGCTCCAGATCGCTCCTTCGCGTCCCACTGTCACCGCCATTGTAGCACGTGTGTAGCCCATCCCGTAAGGGCCATGAGGACTTGACGTCATCCACACCTTCCTCGCGGCTTATCACCGGCAGTCTCCCTAGAGTGCCCAACTGAATGATGGCAACTAAGGACGTGGGTTGCGCTCGTTGCGGGACTTAACCCAACATCTCACGACACGAGCTGACGACAGCCATGCAGCACCTGTGTGCGCGCCACCGAAGTGGACCCCAAATCTCTCTGGGTAACACGCCATGTCAAAGGATGGTAAGGTTCTGCGCGTTGCTTCGAATTAAACCACATGCTCCACCGCTTGTGCGGGCCCCCGTCAATTCCTTTGAGTTTTAATCTTGCGACCGTACTCCCCAGGCGGAATGCTCAAAGCGTTAGCTGCGCTACTGCGGTGCAAGCACCCCAACAGCTGGCATTCATCGTTTACGGCGTGGACTACCAGGGTATCTAATCCTGTTTGCTCCCCACGCTTTCGCGCCTCAGCGTCAGTAATGGTCCAGTTGGCCGCCTTCGCCACCGGTGTTCTTGCGAATATCTACGAATTTCACCTCTACACTCGCAGTTCCACCAACCTCTACCATACTCAAGCGTCCCAGTATCGAAGGCCATTCTGTGGTTGAGCCACAGGCTTTCACCCCCGACTTAAAACGCCGCCTACGCGCCCTTTACGCCCAGTGATTCCGAGCAACGCTAGCCCCCTTCGTATTACCGCGGCTGCTGGCACGAAGTTAGCCGGGGCTTATTCCTCCGGTACCGTCATTATCGTCCCGGATAAAAGAGCTTTACAACCCTAAGGCCTTCATCACTCACGCGGCATGGCTGGATCAGGCTTGCGCCCATTGTCCAATATTCCCCACTGCTGCCTCCCGTAGGAGTCTGGGCCGTGTCTCAGTCCCAGTGTGGCTGATCATCCTCTCAGACCAGCTACTGATCGTCGCCTTGGTAGGCCGTTACCCCACCAACTAGCTAATCAGACGCGGGCCGATCTTCCGGCAGTAAACCTTTCCCCAAAAGGGCGTATCCGGTATTAGCCCTAGTTTCCCAGGGTTATTCCAGACCAGAAGGCACGTTCCCACGCGTTACTCACCCGTCCGCCGCTGACCCCGAAAGGTCCGCTCGACTTGCATGTGTTAAGCCTGCCGCCAGCGTTCGCTCTGAGCCAGGATCAAACTCTCACGTTGAAGAGATTGATCTGGCCGATCACATATATTCTCAGACGGAGCCTCACATCGACCAAGCACCCAACGCTTCACAGCGCCAAATACCCGTCGGTGAGCTCAGAAAGAAAACAACAGATCGGCACAAGTCTCTCACGCCAGGCCATAAGACCCAGCC
>NZ_JBFULS010000102.1:0-5193 GCF_054049775.1 Methylobacterium sp. P5_C11
GACGCAGCGGACCATCGAGGAGATCACCGCCCGGGTCGAGGAGAACGTCCAGACCTTCCAGCAGATCGTCGCCTCGACCAACCAGCAGCAGCTCGGCATCGAGCAGGTGATGGGCGCGCTCCAGAACATCCGGCAGGCCAGCCAGCAGACGGCGGCGGGGACGCGGCAGGTGGAGGCGGCCTCGGCCAACCTCACCGAACTCGCCCAGGCCCTCATGGCCCTCGCCGAGCGATATCGGCACTGAGGCGGCGGACCGTCGATCCCCATCCATCGGCGGCGATCGCAGGGATGGCCTCTGCGCTTCCAGACCGCGAACATGGGCGCGGCCCGCATCGCTGCGGATCCCTCGTCGCAACGGTCGACGGTCAGAACCGAGCGCGGCCTCGCGCTGGGATGTGGCGGCGCACGGCGACGGACCGAGCCGGACGACGACGCCTGATGCGTTCCGCCGCTCAGCCGCGATGGCGCGGCCGATGCGCGGCCTGCCGCCGCCGAGCGGCCCTGACGCGCGTGATGTCGATCATGCCCACCGGCCGAGGCGGCGCTTCGCTCGTGAACGGCATGCGGCTGCGGACATCGCCATAATAGTCCGATCCGCCCATCCCGAATCCACCGGCGACGACGGGTCCCTCCAGGCCGGCCTCCCCGGCGGTGGCGCCGGTGACGATGAGGGCAAGGAATGTGGCGGCAAGGAAGGGGCGCATGGCCGCATGTGCGGCCTGCGCTGCGGCAGCTTTGCGACAGCGGAGGTCACGATTCCGTGCGGGCCGCCCGACAACCCGGGACGCCTAATTGTCGACGCGTCCATACCGGGTGGGATGCGGGTGCGACTTCTGCCAGCCGGTCCGGCCCTGCAGCAAACCGACCTCCAGAAAATGGACCAGCGGATTGACGTCGGCCGCGCGGACATCCGGGTTGGCGTTGAGATAGCCGTCGGTGCTGAATTGCCCGCTCGGGTCCCGGCCTTCCCGCCATCCGAAATCCAGGTAATGACGCGTCGGCCCAAGGGGATATCGGGACGTGTCGGGGTACCAATTCCGGTAATAATCCGCGTCAAAACCGGGAAGGGAACATTCCAAATATCGCTCAGGTCTGCAGTGGCCGCGGATATGGGCTTCGATCTGTAGGGCGATCGCCCCGTAGTCCCGTAGCCGCACCCCATCGATGAACGCGTCGTCCTCGGACAAGCCGAACCGGGCGCCGCGCAACGACGTGAACGGATCGCAGAACGACACGCCCCGGTACTCGCTGACAGCGCGCAGGAGCTCCGAATAGACCTCGACCGTCTCGGGATCGCGTTCCGACGCCATCGACACCGGTGTCGGGGGCAACGCCGTCACGTACGGATCGAGCGTCCACGTCTGGAGGCGCTCGACGATGCGGACCGCTTGGCGAAAGAACTCATCGGTCGCCGCCTTCGACAGCGCCGATCGATGGCGGATGTCGTTCGTTCCGATGATCAGCACTGCGAGGGAGCCCGGCAAGGGCTGCCTCAACAGATCGAGAGCGCGGTTGTAGGAGCGGACCGTCGCCCCGGCGATGCCCGCATTGAGGACGGTGCGGGGTGCCAGAACGCGCGGCAGATGGGACGCATGCGAGTCACCCGCCAGGATGATGCATCCGCTGGGCGCGGCGTCGAACGCAGCTTGGATGTGGCCGATATTGTGACGTCGAAGGGCAGCGCTGCGAAATGCTCTCACGGCCCCTGACAAGCGCATCCAATCCAGACCACGATCCCCGCGTCGCGCATCGTAGGGGGTTCAATTTTCGTAAGTCCAGTCCTTCTTCGGCGCGTCACCACCTTTCGCTCCCTACCGCCGTCTCTCGGCCCGGGGCGTTCGCGGTGGGCGGATGATAAACGGTCGCAGTCGAGGGAACCGTATTCACCATCGGGCAGTTGTGGGCTCCGCTCCGTACGTGCCATGCACCGATCCCCGCCGGCGGAGTCGACCGCCACGATTCTTTTTCCTGCCCTCGCCTTTGTCGGATCATATGGTTCGCGGCTACTTATCGTTCACGCCCTTCAAGCTCCGAGATCTTCATCCGCTGCCGGTGAGGCGCCGGCATGTCTTCTTCATCCACGGATTCGACGCCCGCAGCGGCGTCCGCTTTCCCACGTTCTTCAAACGGGAGCTCGCCCGTCACACGACCCGCTTCGGTCTGATGCCCCGCGCCGTCTCGGAAATCCGGATCAGCGCCGATGGGCTGAGCCGGATCTGGGCGGTCAGCGCGCCGGCGGACGGCGAGGGCGCCGCGGTCCGGATTCAGACACTGATCTGGAGTGATATCATCCGGTCGGATCTGGAACGGTCCCTGTCGCGGAAGCTGGCGCTGCTCGCGCGCAGCGTCTTGGCGGGGATCGTGCAGGGACTGATCTTCAAGACATCCCGTTTCGGGCTGCCCTACACCCTTCTGACGGCGTTTCCCTTTTTCGTCGTGTTCATAGCCCCGATCCTGCTGATCGCGGCCGGCCTCGCGATCTACGCGGCGGTCAGTCGGTTTCCGATCGCGGAACCCGCATGGGCGGCTCTGCCGCTCGCCCTGGCCGCGCTGGCGGGTCTGTCCTTCGTCAGGAGGGCGCTCGGGCGGCTGTTCTTCTGGCACATCCTGAGCATCTGCATCTTCTTCTGGCAACATGCGAACGGTCGACGACCGGACTACGAGGCGCGTGTCGCGGCCTTCGCGGAACAGATCCTGACCGAGATGGCCCACTGGCGCGCTCACCCCGCGGACGCCCCCGACGAGGTCATGATCATCGGACATTCCCTCGGCGCCACCATGGCGGTCGAGGTCGCGGCACGGGTCCTCACGCGGCTCGGCGCCGACATTCAGGCGCATCCCAAAGTAGCGCTGGTCACGCTGGGCTCCGGGATGCCGTTCGTCGCGCTGCAGCGCCAAGCCGGCCGGATCCGGAACGACATTGCGACACTGGTCTACAGCCGGCACATCGTCTGGTGCGATTATCAGGCGCCGCAGGACTGGCTCAACTGCTACGGATTTAATCCAATCTTCGATATCGGCCTCAAGAGGCCGGCGTTTCTCGCCTACAATCCGATCATCCGGTCCGCGGGAGTCAAGGACAGGATCCCCGAGGCCGATTACAAGCGCCTACGGCTCAAGCCATTCCACATGCATTTTCAATTTCTGAAAGCGAATTTCCGCCCCGGAGAGTACGATTTCTTCGAGATGGTCCTGGGCCGTCAATCGCTGCTCGATCGCGCCCTTCGCCCGCTCTGCCGCCGCGCGGCAGCGCCGCCGCACGGCGGGTGAATATCGGTCACGGTTGAGCATTGGCCCACGTCGTCCGAGATCGAGCGCCGGTGGTATGGACGCCGGAATCGAGGATTGAGCCACCGTGAAGCCTGATTTCGACACCCTGACCGGCGCCCTCGTCGTCTTGATGTTGGCGATGGTGGGACTCACAGCCCGCTGCCATGCGGGATGGAAGGGTCCGGAAGCCCAAGCTCTGTTCATGAACGAGGCGAACCCGGCGGGTTACAACTATGCCCCCAGCGTCATAACGGAGGACGGCACCACCGATTTCTGGTGGTGCGGACAGGGCAAGACCGATGTGATCTTCCATCGCTCCTACAGCCCGCAGACAGGCTTCTCCCCGGCACAGCCCGTATTCCGACCGACGTCCGGCTCCTGGAACCGCCAGTATGTCTGCGACCCCAGCGTCATCCGCGGCCGTTTCGTCAACCCAGCAGACGGGCGGCCCTACGTCTACGCGATGTATTATTCCGGCGCGGACAACCTGCCCGGCAACAACAATCAGACGGGCCTCGCCTTCTCGAACGACAAGGTGACGTGGGTCGATTATCCGGAACCGGTCATCGCGCCGATCAATCCGGTGGTCGCACAGGGTAATTACGGCACCGGGCAGCCGGCGACCTTCGCGGATGGTCGGTCCGGCCTGTTCGTCTTCACCACCGACCTCACCGGACCGCAGGGTGTTCCAGGCTTCGGCGATCTCTACGTCCGCCACACATCGGACGGCGTGCGTTTCGGGCCACCGGTGCGGATTCCGAATGTCGCGACCGATGGGACGACCATCAATCCCAATTCCGATTTCGCCTTCGATCCGGGATCGGGGGAGGTTTACGTGATCACGGGCCTTCCGGGCCGTGCGTGCCAGCAGGTCGCTTGCAAGGATCCCGGCCGGAATCCCGACCGGGAGACCTACCAGATGGGCCTGTTCAAGATGCCGTTGACGGCGCTGCTGAGCGGTGCGCCGGCAGCCTGGACGCCCCTTGGCTACCTGAATTCCGACGTGACCGGCTTCTACCTCAATCACAGTCCGGGCTTCCAGCGCGACAGCGCGGGCAGCCTCGCCCGGTTCCTGCCGGACATCACCGTCTACTTCTCGGGGGGCGACCCGTATCCGGGCACTTGGCGGATTGCCGCCGCCAGCACTGTGCGCGGCGCCGATCGCCCTGCGCTCCAACGCGCCGTTGGACCGGGTGGGCATTGGGTCACGACCGGCTTTATCGGTCCGGGCTACACGATCGAGCGGAGTGTCGGCAGGGTGCTATCGCTTCCCGCACCCGGGACGGCACGGCTGATGAGCTGCGTCGCCGGACAGGATCACTTCCTGAGCCTGGACCTCGGGTGCGAGGGCCATACCCCCCTCGGGCAGACCGGCTACATCTACGAAGCGCGCAGGCCGGGCACCCACCCGATCTTCCGGTGCAATGCCGGGGGCCACGACCATTTCGTGTCAACCGACGCGGGCTGCGAGGGACATGTAACCGAAAGTCTGCTCGGCTACGGGCTCGACTGATCCCGGATCGGCCACGCCGTATCGGCGGGGGCGCGCAAGTGTCGGGCCTGCATCGTTGATGGCCCCGTCCCGTCATGGTCCACGCACGACAGGACTTCCTGACGCGGCACCCCTTTTACCGAGCAAGCAGCGCGTGCCCAAAAATATCCGCGCAGTTAATCCAGACTTAACCTTAATCGGTATGCTTAGGGATCCCCGAGAATCGGGTTGCTCCGGTTGGAAAGATAGCGATCCATGTCCTCCATCACCCTGTCGGCCGCCACGCGTCAGAACCTGCTCTCGCTGCAGGATACCGCCACCCTCATGGCGACCACGCAGAACCGCCTCGCCACCGGTAAGACGGTCAACTCCGCCCTCGACAACCCGACCAACTTCTTCACATCCCAGGCCCTCGACGGGCGCTCGTCGAG
>NZ_JBFULS010000103.1:0-5125 GCF_054049775.1 Methylobacterium sp. P5_C11
CCACTACGACAGCCACGACCAACTGCGGGAACACCTCGCCGCTTTCCTGGATGCCTACAACTTCGCCCGGCGGCTCAAGACCCTACGCGGCCTCACGCCATACGAAGCGACCTGCCGAGCCTGGGCAGACGACCCAGGCCGGTTCAGATACGACCCAACCCATCTCACCTCGGGACTGAACACCTAGGGCGTTGTTGGGCCATGGGGCGCACGGCCCGTTGCCCAAGGACCCAAAGGGGCTTTTGCCCTATGGGGCGATCGGGCTGTCGGGTTAAGGGGCCGTTTACCTTTTGGGCATCAGCTCGTGTGGCCGCTGGCGGAGGCGCGCAACAGAGAGCTGGGGCAATGGCGGTTATCTCCGTTTGCTCGACCAAGGGCGGCGTCGGGAAGACCACGCTGGTGATCTGTCTCGCTGATGCCTACGCGCGCCAGGGCGGCAGCGTGGCCATCATCGACGCCGATCCAAACGGGCACGTATCCTCATGGCGCGATCGGGCTGGCGAGGACTGCACCGTGGACGTGAACGAGAAGACGGTGCTTGACCAGATCTCCGACGCGGCGTCGCGCTACAGCCTCGTGTTCGTGGACCTTGAGGGCGCCGCCTCACAGGCGGTCACGTACGCGATCGCCGAAAGCGACCTGGTGCTGATCCCCTCCAAGGTATCCGGCATGGATTTGCAGGAGGTGTTCCGCACCTATGAGGTGGTGCAGCGCGCGGAGAAGATGCTGCGCCGGCCAATCCCGGCCCGGGCGGTATTCACGCAGATGTCGCCGCTAAGCAGCCGTGTCGCCCAGCACGCGCGCCAGGAGGTGCAGGCCGCCACCATCCCGGTGCTGCGTACCGAGATCATCCAGCGCGCGGCCTACCAGAACATCCACTTCACCGGTGCCACGCCGGCGCACCTCGATGGCGACCCTAAAGCCCTGCAGGAGGTCGCCGGCGTGCTCGGCGAACTAATCGAGGTGCTGGCAGTCCAGCAGCAGGCTGCCTGACATGATGAAGCCCGCCTTCCAGCCTGCGCCGCGCCCGCGGCCCCGCATCTCGCCCGAGGACGCCCAGCAGCTCGCCGTGGCCACCAGCGACCTGGGTTTCACCCGGCCCTCGTCCGCGCCCGAGGCGCGGGCCAAGGAGCCGGCGCCGCCGGTTGAGCCTGTGCCGGTTGAAGTCCCATCTGCCCAAGCACCCAAAGCCCCACTTGCCCTAGCTGCTATAGCAAAGGGTACAGCCCTCAAATTCGAGGTGCCGGATCTGGTGTGGACAGCCTTGCGGCAGGAGGCGCTGAACCGCCGGGTCACGGTAAGGTACCTAGTCTTGGAGGCCCTGGCGGCGAAGGGCTACAACGTCGATCTGGCCGCGGTACCCGAGGACGGGAGACGCTTAAGATGATCGAGGTAGCCCTTGTTGCGGTCATCGCGGCGGCCTTGAGCGCCGCTGCAGCCGGTGCCATCAGCGGGCCTGGGGCCGAATGATCACCGCCGGCTTCCTCGTGATGCTGGCCGGCACGCTTGGCGCTATCGGAATCGTCGTCCTGGCACTTGAGCAGGCGCCACAACGTCGTCGATGAAGCAGCCACCAGACGCCGACCGCCTCGCCCTTGAGCTTGAGGTAGCTGAACTGCGCCAGCGGCTGGCGGGAGCCCAAAAAATGCTGGTGGAGACCCCGATCGACGCCGGCTAGCTGCACGCCCGGATCGGTAGCCTGCAGGACGAGTTGGCCCGCGTACGTGCTGACCGGGATACTTGGCGTGCTGCCGCCCGGGCAGCCGGCAGGGCAGTGGCATGAGCGTGTCACCGCCCGCAACTTCCCGCCCCCATGGCAGGCCGTAGAGTTAGAGGACGCGTTCCAGATCGTGGATGCCAACGGCTTCCCTGTGGCCTACATCTACTTCGCCGACGCGACACATCAACGTACCGGTTCCGATCGCATGTCGCGTGCTGAGGCGCGGCGCATGGCAGTTCGGATCGCAGCCCTACCTGAGCTGCGGCAGGCGCTACGTGATCCGGGCGAGTAGGCCTTCGGGAACTGTTCGGCCGCAAGCGGGTCTGCCTATCGATGAAGGTCCCCCGACCCATCGCACTCAGCCCGCTCGGCTCGCCGCGGCGGGCTTTCTTTTGTCGTCTGGGCGGTAATCAGTTTTCAAGCGCGTGCGCGGGAGCACCGCCGAAGCCTATAATTCGTGAGATCTTAGCCTCCAGACAGAGAAATCAATATTCCTGACGGAGAGTCAAATGGCCTACGTTTCAGCGACCCGACAGACCATAAGGCTCGATGAAGGCGACGTGACCATTCTGCTTCCGGCCGACCTGTCCGAGAAGAGCATCGGCATACTCCGGATCCGGCTCGAAACGCTGGCCGCAGGGCTGGGCTCAAAAAGAAATGACGACGACCAATCCTACTTGCGTGGGTTGGCCGGGTTGGCGGCTTACATCGCCAATTGACAGGTAGAGGTAGCTACTCGCCGATGCGCCAATCCACGGGCTGCAGATCCACCTGAGCTAGATCAACATCGAGCTGAATTGAGGTAGCATGCTGGAATGCCAGTTGGATCGGGGAAGGCGCTTGTTATCCTCCCTCACGGTGCGCACTGGGCCGATCCACGTAAGTCGCCGCGCCCGCGAAGTCTCGTGGCAGGCTGGTCTGGACGAAGCTACTCGACGGTGCGGCACTTCACGGGCGGCCGATCCAGCCCTGGCGTCCGCGGGCTCACCTTATGGAACCGCGTGCGGTCGCCGGTCACGACCTCGGCCACGTCATCGATGCCCCCCACGATGCGCGACACGGCCACGTAGAGCGGCCCCTGTGGCTTGGCCCGGGTCAGCACCTCGATGCAGGTGCGACGCCACCGGGCGCCTTCCTCAAGGAGGTGGACTTCCTCAGCCCTGACGAACACGGGCCGCCGCACCATCCCGCACCTCGCTCGCCCTGCGCCCGAGATGTAGAACGAGACAAGAACACGACCAGGCGAAGAACCAGCTCGATGGCATGCGCTGTCCGCGTGTTACGGGGATCCGTGAACTGAGCGGCATTCCGGTGACGGGCAGTTAACCATGCCGTCTGAGGATGGCCGCAGTGTTCGGCCTACAGCCCAGCGCCGGAAAAGCCGCACCGGCCTGTTAGACGGTCAGTATCGGTGCGGCCTCGCCGGCGCAGTCGCGCTTAGTTGGCTTCAACGAGCCCCATCAGGTCACAGCTCGCTCCTCAGCATCGGGAAGCTAGAGCTGCTGGACCCGCTTGGACGCGTCGCGGTTCCGGTAGAAATCCCAGAGCAGGAATGCCGGGAACGGGATCATGATCGCGAAGAAAATCCAATCGAACATCTGTGGCATGGGGACGGTCTCCTACAGTTTATAGAAGGGCTAACCCGCATCGGGGTCAGCGGATCCAACCTGAGTTCGTTCTGCCCCACAGGTAAGCGCCAGCTAAACCTTGTCGTCGGGCTCGGTGGGCTCCACGCTAGTGCCCAGTGCCCCGCCCTGGGGTGCATCGGTCGGACCATACCGGTCGCGGTTCGATTAGCCGCTGCTATCCGATGTGCGCGTGTCATGCGGGTGCGTCTCGCGCCGGTGTGCTCGGGCAAGTTCTCGATGTGTCGGGAGAGCACGCCATGGGGCCGGGGCGGCGCCCAGGCGGAGAACCGTCGGAGCGCGAGTGAGAAACACCGCAAGCAGCACCCACGGGACAACGAACACGACGAAGGCAGTCAGACCCATGGCAATCCTCCTGTCGGGAGCCGGGGATCCGGAGAGAACGCCGGGTGAGCAGCCTTTGATCCTTGTGGTTGCACCCGCCGGACCTGGGTCGCTGTCCACGCCCCGCCCCGCGCCGCCGGGATCCCGCGCGCGTTCAGCGCCGCCGCCACCTGCCGCAATGACACTGCCCCGCCGGCTCGCACCTCGGCCAGGATGGGCGCGAGATCGGCAGCGCGGGCCGCGCTCCTGCGCGCCCGTGCGTCAGCCGCCCTGGCTGAGCCCAGATCCCGGTTGCGCAGGTTGCCGGGATTGCCCAGCTGCACGCCCTGGGCCTTGGCCGCCGCCAGGGCGGCCTTGGTGCGGGCCGAGATCATTTTGCGCTCGGCCTGCGCGACCACAGCCATGATGCCGACCACGAGCTCGTTGGCCTCGGGCATGTCGGCCGCCACGAAGCGCACCCCGGCCTTCTGCAGGTTCAGCAGAAAGGCGGCATCACGGGACAGCCGATCGAGCTTGGCAATCACCAGCGTGGCCCCATGCACCCGGCAGAGCGCCATGGCCTCGGAAAGGCGGGGACGCGTATCACGCGCCCCGCTTTCGACCTCCACGAGCTCGGCCACGTGCCGCCAGGATCCGCCGGCCAGGAAGTCGGCCACCGCCCGGCGCTGGGCCTCAAGGCCGAGCCCTGAGCGTCCCTGCCGCGCCGTGGAGACCCGCAGGTAGGAGACGAACGCGCCGGCGCTCACCAGGTCCTCTCCTGGGCCACTGCAGCGTCCTGCATGGCTTTTGCCCAGTGCGGGCAGGTATGGGTCCGCAGATCCTTCAGGTGCCGCCGCTCATGCACGTGCTCGCCCAGGCGCACGAACTCCTCGGCCCAGATCCCGGTATCGGCAGCCCCATGCTTGTCCGTCCCGAAATCCGTGAGGCCGCAGCGGGGGCAAACGGCGATGTTCATGGGCTTCCCGCGCTCCGTGCCCCAAGTGACCAACGCACGAACGGTCGTTCGTGATGACGTCACGGGCTTGGCTGGCGCGGGATGGTTGAGGAAGGGCTAACAAGCCTGCGACGACGGCTACCGATGGTGGCCGCCATCGGCATGCAGTAATCCTGTGCAGTCGCTACGGCTTCGGGGGGTACGAAGCCGAACGGCATGCGGGCCGAGCATTCCCCTTCAAGCTCGGCCCGCGCCTACGCCTCCATCTCGCCCGGTCCAGTTGAACCGCCACGCGCGAGGCGCGGCGTTACGCGGCGTTACTTGGCTTGCGCATTTGGTTCTAGGGCCTGTCGTCGCCTGAACGGACTGGCGGGGCTTGCGTTTTCGTCTCTCCAAGGCAGGAGGGATGATGCTGAGCGACGCGCAATGGTCTGAGCTGGAGCCGCTGGTCGAGGCGTGCCGTCCGAAGGCCAAGACGCCACCGCAGGACCTGCAACGCAC
>NZ_JBFULS010000104.1:0-4897 GCF_054049775.1 Methylobacterium sp. P5_C11
GGCCGCAGCCTTGGCCGCCTCCCGCGCGGCGGCCGCCTCGGCCTCGGCCAGGATCGGGTCCGGCTCGGGCGCGGAGCGGGGGGCCGGCACCCACCAGCGGGCGAGGGGAATCTCTCCCCGCGCGGAGCGGGATCGGAAATCCGGTTGCGACCACGCTGCAGGCCGCGTCTCTTGGCGATCCGCTTGGCGATCCGCTTGGCGATCCGTGTGGCGGTCCGCCAGGGCGTGGGCCTGCGCCACCAGCGGCGCGCCGGTCTCCGGGGTGACCATCCGGACGAACTGCGCGAAGCCGATGGCGGCGCGGAGCACGCCCGCCTCGCCGGTCGCGCCCCAGCGGCGCCCGGCCGGCCCGTGCCGCTCGAGCCCGTGCAGGAGGGCGCGGAAGCGGCGCAGGGTCTCGCGGGGCACGCCGACCCGCTCGTTGACGGTCAGCCCGGTCACCTCCTGGTGCCGGCCGCGGCGCATCACCCGGGTCTTGTCCGGATGGACGGTGAAGCCCTCCCCGGCGACGATGGCGTGGACGTATTTGATGAGCGCGCCGACCTTCCCGGCGGCCTCGCCGGAGGCCGAGAAGGTCAGGTCGTCGGCGTAGCGCGTGTAGGCGAAGCCCAGGCTGCCGGCGAGCCCGGAGAGTCGGGCGTCCAGCCGGGTGCAGACGAGGTTGGTGAGCGCGGGGCTCGTCGGCGCGCCCTGCGGCAGCCGGCGGGGACCCCGGGCGGCGTAGAGGCGGGCACCGTCGATCTCGACCGCGTCCACGTCCGGCTCGGTGCAGAGCAGCGCCAGCACGATCGCCACCGGCTCGGCGTAGCCCAGGCCCCGGAATTTCCCCTTGATCCGCCGGTAATCGAGGCTCGGGAAGAAGTCCTTGAGGTCGAGATTGACCACGACGTCCCGCCCGATATGGGCGGCGGCGTTGGTGACGATCGAGCGGCCGGGCACGAAGCCGTGGGCCGCGTCGTGCACGGGGACGTGGGCGAGGAGCGCGTCGAGGATCCAGTACTGCGCCCGCTTCAGGCGCGGCATCGGCGCCGAGATGCGGCGCAGCCCGCCCGCCTTCTTGGGGATGGTGAAGCGCCGGTAATGGCTCACCGTGCTGAGCGCCCGGTCGTAGGCGAGGAAGCGCAGCTCGCCGAGGCCGATCCCCATGGCCTCGGCCAGGGCCTTCGGGCTGGCCAGGACCGGGAGACCGGGGCCGGGCCCGCGCGCCGGAGCGTCCGCGTTCGCGAGGCCGGCCGAGACGCCGTCGCCGAGATGGAGGATCTCCGCCTCCCGGCGCGCGTGCCACGCCTGCGCCCGGGCGTGGCGGTCGCGGGCGTTGCGCAGCTTGGTCTCGCGCCGCCGCTCCAGCGCCGCCGTCTTGCGGCGGCGATGCATCTCCTTGAGGGCGGCCTCGGGGTCGCGCCACGCCGCCTCCCGCCGGTGCAGGTCGGCGAGGGCGCGGGCGATCTCGCCGCGGCGGCGGATCAGGTCGTCCGGCGGGTTGGGCTGAGCCGCCCCATCCGGCCAGAAGCCGAGCCGGATCATCTCCTCGAGGATGACCTCGTCCTTCGAGCTCTCGCGGATCCGGTCGTAGAGCTGCTGGCGGGTCAGCCTGCCGGGCTGCGGGCTCATCGGCGGCCTCCGGCGCGGGCGGCGGGAGGTGGGACGAGGGGGGGCGTGACGGGGGGAAGTGTGACGGGGAACGTCGGCCGGGATGCCTTCGTCAAGTCTCGGGACTGGCCCGGTCCACTCGACGCCGGCACGACCACCGGTGCGCGTTTGGGTTCAGCGAACCCAAACCGCGAACGCGCACCGGTGGTCAGTGCCGGCCCAGTGAAGAGCGGGCCAGTGACGCTTTGCCGGGCAGGGTGCAGGGACGGCGAATCGCCGCCCGAAATGCAAGGTCCGCCCCGGCCGACGCCCCCTGTCGCGGCCAGGATAGGCCACGCTTGCGGCCGCATCAATCGGGTCCGTCTCACGCCTGCCACCGCACCGGCTTGCCCTCGACCTGGGCATGGACGAGGCGGCGCACGGCCAGCATGTGCTCGCAGGGGCCGCGGGTCAGCCGATTGTGGGCGTAGAAGCCGCACTGGCAGGTGCCGCCGACCATGCGGTCGTCGGAATCGAGCTCCACCGCGGGCGTCAGGCTCCGGCCGTCGTCCAGCACGGTCCCGCTCAGGCGCCGCCTGTCGCCGGCCTGCTCGACGGGGCCGAGGGTGACCAGCCCGGCCGCCAGGAACCTGTCGGCCTTGGCCTCCTGCTCGGAGGCGTAGCGCAGGGCGCCCGGCGCCAGGGGCTCCCGGGTCAGCTCCCGCAGGCGGTAGACCCGCTTGTCGAGGTCGAACATGGCGCGGCCCGCCTGCACGTAGCCGCCGAGCGCCGCCTCCACGGTCGCCCGGTCGAGGCCGGTCTCGGCGGCGAGCTGGCCGGTCCCGGCGGCGTGGTGGCGCCGGAGCGCCGCGAAGATCCGGGCGGCGGTGTCGGCGTCGACCTCCGCCCGGGGCGCGAGCAGGTCGAACTGCCCGGCCCGGGACCAGTCGTTGGCGGTCCAGCCCGACAGGCCGAGGGTGAAGCGCAGGCCCCCGAAATCCACCACCGCGAAGCTCGGCAGCCCGGTGCCGAGGAGGTGCAGCCGCACCGACCGGGCGAGCGGCAGGGTCCGGGCCAGGATCGCGAGGCGGCGCCGGCCCCACAGGCGGATCTCCGCGGCCTCGCCCCCGCGGTAGAGCGAGCGCCGGAAGGTCAGCCGCTCGTTCCAGGGCTCGATCAGCACGCTGACCGGCCGGCCGGGCTCGAGCAGGAACCGCAGGGAGCGCGGGCCGTGGCGCTCCCGGCGCGCGGCGAGGCGGGTCAGGATCGCGTGCATGTCGACTGGGTGCAGGTCCACCACGTGGGCGGGCTGCGCCATGGCGCTCGACACCTGCAGGAAGCCCCGCATCCAGGAATCGGGCAGCTCGATCTTGTCCTCGCGATAGGCGGCCTCGCCGGAGGTCTGGACCGCGAAGCCGGTCGGGTCGATCGCCAGCTCGGTGACCCGGTAGCTGCGGATCTTCTGGAACTCGTCGTAGAGGGCGTGGCTGTAGTCGATGTTGGTCGTGCCGCAGGCCATGTCGCCGATCCGCGCGAACGTCTCGTGGTCGCAGGACAGGCGCCCGTAGCTCGATTCGTCGAGGCTGAACGCCTCGAAGAAGATCTCGTCCGGATGGACCGTGATGACCGGGTCGAGCACGATCCAGGCGTCGAGGTTCTCCTTGTAGAGATAGTCGAAGTACCGCTTCCGCGCGTCGTAGAACGGCCGCATCACCGCGTCGGAGCGGGCCGCGATGTCCCGGCTCTCGGCGCGCAGCGCCTCGATCTCCGCGCGCAGGCTGTCCTTCTCGGCGAGGAGCTCCTGCTCGTGGGCCTGGAGCCACGCGAAGTAGGCGGTGCGGTCCTTCGGCTTGAAGCGCAGGTCCGACACGACGACGTGGTGCAGGGCGGAGATCGCCTCCCGGAACGGCAGGTGCCGCGCCACCGTCCCGGCGAAGTAGGTCGGCTCGCGCAACGTGTCGGGGACGAAGCCGAGCCGGGTCGCGTCCGCGTCCGAGACGGCCCGGCTCTCGCCGAGGTAGCGATGGACGAAGTTCATCGGGCCTCTTCCGAGACGGAGACCGGTCCCCGCGCCTCCGGCGGGCGCCGGACGAGGGGCACGGCGAGATCGGGATGCGCGTCGGCGACGTCGCGCAGGGCCAGGATCGCGGCGCTGCGGTCCCGGGCCGTGCCGCTCAGGGTCAGGTCGGAGAAGAGCGGCAGCAGCGCCTCGGCGCGGGCGCGGCTGCGCAGGGCCTCGGCCCGGAGGAAGGCGGCCATCCGGTCCTTGGCGACCCGGCCCCGCAGCACCTGCAGCATCACGATGCGGGCGAGGGGGATCAGCCGCGCGAAGGCCGCCTCGCTCGCCACCGCCTGCTCGGTCAGGAGTTCGGTGAGCAGGAGGTGCATCGACGGGGCGGGGTGCTCCAGAAGGCGCAGGACCTGCGCCTCCGCATCCTCGGGCCGGAGCCGGCCGCGCAGGAGATGGCGGGCGAGGGCCAGGACCTCGGGCTTGACGCTGTCGGTGACGACGGCGAGCGCCTGGGGCGTCCAGGCGGTCTCCGGCCACGCATCGAACATGTCGCGGGCGAAGGCGAGGGTGTCGGGCCAGTCGCTCTCGACGAGGAGCACGGCCTCGGCCGCCGCGGCCTGGAACCGGGCCGGATCGGCCGCGAAGGCCACCATCGCCCAGTCCCGCACCGATTGGTACGGGTGGCCGCCGAGGCGGGCGATCTGGCGGACGCTGAGGGCCTCGGGGCGCCGGTCGGGCAGGAGGGCGGCGCCAAGGCGGCGGGCGCCCTCGGCGCGGGCCTGCAGCAAGCGCCACAGGGTGTCGTCGTCGAGGGCGGCGCATTCCCCCGGCAGGGCCTCGCGCAGCAGGGCCACGACGTCGGCCGCGTAGGCGTCGTCGGGCGCCGCGCGGAACAGGCTGCCGATCAGCTCCCGGGCAAGGCGGGGGGCGAGATCCGGATCCGCCGCCGCGAGGCGCGCCACCAGGGGCCGGGCGGCCTGCCGGACGGCGCTGCCGGATCCGCTGGCGAAGGCGACGATCCGGTCCGCGTAGAACCCGAGCCGCCCGTCGTCGAGGCGCGCCAGCAGGACCAGAGCGGCGATCCGGATGTCCTCGGACTCCGCGCCGATCAGCGCGTCCCAGCTCTCCGGCGGCAGGCCGGCGGCCCCGGCTTCGGACTGCGCCAGGAGCGCGAGGCCGGCGGACCTGACCAAGGCGGCCGGGTGGGCGATCAGGGCGGCGGCGGTCTCGGACGCGACCGGCAGGTCGCGGTCCGGCCACAGGAGGGGCAGGGCGGCGCGCAGGCCCCGGATCGCGGCCGTCGCGGCCGCGTCGGGC
>NZ_JBFULS010000105.1:0-4830 GCF_054049775.1 Methylobacterium sp. P5_C11
GCCCCGGCCCCGACGGCCCCCCCCCGCCGCCGCCGCCGCGGGCCGCCCACATCGTGCTGGAGCGCGGCGACGCGCGCGTCGACGTGACCTGCGCGGCCGACGACGCGACGAAGGCCTGCGCCGATATCACCCTGCAGATGCTCGACCGGCTCGCCACGTTCCGGCCCTGAGCCCGACAGGTCCCGCGCCCGCCGCGACGGCTGGCGCCCCTCAGGCACTCGTGCCCGGCGCCTTGATCAGGCGGCATCCGGTGATCCGCCACTGCCCGTCCGCGTCCCG
Source organism: Methylobacterium sp. P5_C11 (assembly GCF_054049775.1). NCBI lineage: Bacteria > Pseudomonadati > Pseudomonadota > Alphaproteobacteria > Hyphomicrobiales > Methylobacteriaceae > Methylobacterium > Methylobacterium sp. P5_C11. Next base: position 280 of record NZ_JBFULS010000105.1, read on the forward strand.
GGCGAGGGTGTACTCGGCGGTCCAGTCGACGCCGTACTCGTCCTGGATCGCCACCGACTGGACCACGGCCGCCCCGTCCGCGTCCCGCGCCTCGCCGAACACGAAGCTGCGGTGGCGGTAGACCGGGCGGTACTGGTTGCGGACCATGCCGATGAACAGATCGGCGTTCGGGAACAGCTCCCGGATCGCCGGGGCGGCCTGCTCGTAGGCGGTCTGCGCGTCGTCGCGGCCGAGCGCCTGCTCCTGCTTGGCGATCACCGCCCGGGCCGCGGCGCGTCCCGCCTCGTCGGCCGCCGCCGGTCCCGCGAGGCCGAGGACGAGAAGGAGGGTGAACCACGCGCGCATCGCTGTCACTCCGGCAGGATCGAACCGACATTCATCGTCGGCCCCTGGACATGGTCCCCGGTTCGGCGGCGGCAATCGGCGCGCGACATCCCGGCAGGGGTACCGCATGCGCACCGCTCGCGCCGGCCCGGCGCATGGGTTCGGGCCTCGCATTCGGGAGCGCGCACGCGTTGGGCAGGCATCGCGTTCCGGTTGTGCAAGTCGCTGGAAAGATGGGCATTTCCGCACCGCCCCGGTGCCGCGGGTTTGACCCCCCACCCGTGTTTTGCGAGCCTCCGGGCGCCGAGTCGGGTCCGGGGGGAACCGGTCGGGCGGAGGGCGGGACGATGATGCAGAGCCACGCGGACGCGACCACCGCTGCCGAAGGGGTCCCGGCGGACGGCGTGCCGGCCGAAGGGATGCCGGGCGAAGGGATGCCGGGGATGAGCGTCGGGGTGTTCATCCCGATCGGCAACAACGGCTGGCTCCTGTCGGAGAACGCCCCGCAGTACCGCCCGAGCTTCGCACTCAACAAGCAGATCACCCTGAAGGCGGAAGCGCTCGGGTTCGACTTCGCCCTGTCGATGATCAAGCTGCGCGGCTTCGGCGGCAAGACCGAGTTCTGGGACCACAACCTCGAATCCTTCACCCTGATGGCCGGGCTCGCGGCCGTCACCACCCGGATCAAGCTGTTCGCCACCGCGGCGACCCTGTGCCTGCCACCGGCGCTCGTCGCCCGCATGGCCGCGACCATCGACTCGATCTCCGACGGACGCTTCGGCGTGAACCTCGTCACCGGCTGGCAGAAGCCGGAATACGACCAGATGGGCCTGTGGCCCGGGGACGCCTATTTCGCGCAGCGGTACGACTACTTGGCCGAGTATGCTCAGATCCTGCGCGACCTGTGGGAGACCGGCGTCAGCGACCGCAAGGGCACGTTCTTCCAGATGAACGATTGCCGCCTGAGCCCCCGGCCGCAGGCCCCGATGAAGATCATCTGCGCCGGCCAGAGCGGCGCCGGGCTGGCCTTCACGGCCCGGTATGCCGACTACAATTTCTGCCTCGGCAAGGGGGTCAACACCCCCACCGCCTTCGCGCCGGTGGTGGAGACGCTGGCGGAGGCCCGCGCGAAGACCGGGCGGCGCGTGACCTGCTACGCGCTGTTCATGATCATCGCCGACGAGACCGACGCCGCCGCCCTGGCCACCTGGGAGCATTACCGGGCGGGCGCCGACGCCGAGGCGATCGCGTGGCTCGGCCTCCAGGGCGCGGCCGACACCAAGTCCGGCGGCGACACCAACGTGCGCCAGCTCGCCGACCCGGCCTCGGCGGTGAACCTCAACATGGGCACCCTGGTGGGCAGCTACGCCAGCGTGGCCGCGATGCTCGACGCGATCGGGGCGATCACGGGGGTGGAGGGCGTGCTGCTGGTGTTCGACGACTTCCTCAAGGGTCTCGACGCCTTCGGGACGCGGATCCAGCCCCTGATGCGCACGCGCCGGCACGTCACGGCCCCCCTCGCCGAGGTCGCCTGATGGACGCTCCCGCGGGTTTTCGCGATCCCCACGGCCGCCACGGCGACGTCGTCCTGACCGCCCGGCCCGAGCCGATCGCCCTCGACCCGGCCACGACGGTGCTGATCGTCGTGGACGTCCAGAACGCCTATGCGAGCCCGGGCGGCTACCTCGACCGGGCGGGCTTCGACGTGTCGGGCACCGGCCCGGTGATCGCCCGCATCGCCCGGGCGGTGGCGGCGGCCCGGGCGGCCGGCATCCGTGTGCTGTGGTTCCAGAACGGCTGGGACCCGGATTACGTCGAGGCCGGCGGCCCGGGTTCGCCGAACTGGCACAAGTCCAACGCCCTCAAGACCATGCGCCGGCATCCCGAGATGAACGCGCAGCTCCTCGCCAAGGGCTCCTGGGACTACGCCCTGGTGGAGGCCCTGACGCCGGAGCCCGGCGACATCGTCATGGGCAAGCCGCGCTACAGCGGCTTCTACAACACCCCCCTCGACAGCACCCTGCGCGCCCGGGGCGTCACCACGCTGGTGTTCACCGGCATCGCCACCAACGTCTGCGTGGAATCGACCCTGCGCGACGGGTTCCACCGGGAGTATTTCGGCATCGTTCTGGCTGACGCCACGCACCAGGCCGGGCCGGAGAGCCTGCAGCACGCGGCGCTCGCCAACATCGAGACCTTCTTCGGCTGGGTCTCGGACGTGGCGGCATTCGAGACGGCCCTCGGCGCGGGTCCGCACGCCGCGGTTGACCTGGCCGAATAAGTGCATCGCGCCGCCTGTCGGTCACCGACAGGGTGCACGAACGCCGCCGCCCCGCGGCGGCCTCCCGCGCGGCCTGTCCCGGTCCGGCCGACAGGTCGAACGCGGGAGCCGCACGGGAATGCCGAAGCAGGTCATCATACCGCCGGGGACCGGCAAGCCGCTGGCCCCCTACGTGCCGGGCACCCTGGCCGACGGGGTCCTGTACGTCTCGGGCACGCTGCCCCTGGATGCGGACGCCAACGTGGTCCATGCCGGCGACGCGGGCGCCCAGGCCCGCCACGTGCTGGAGACCATCAAGGGCGTGGTCGAGGCCGCGGGCGGCACGATGGACGACGTCACCTTCAACCACGTCTTCCTGAAGGACTGGGCCGACTACCCGGCGATCAACGCCGTCTATGCGGCGTTCTTCCCCGGCGAGAAGCCGGCGCGCTACTGCATCCAGTGCGGCCTCGTGAAACCCGACGCCCTCGTAGAGATCGCGTCCGTCGCCCATATCGGCCGCCGATGACCCGGCCTGCGGCGGGGGCGGCCCCGCTCCATCACGCGGTGGCGGGCGCGGCGGACGGGCGCCCGGTGCTGCTGTCTCCGGGGCTCGGCGGCGCGGCGGGCTACTTCGCGCCGCAGATGGCGGCCCTGACCGGGCGGTTCCGGGTCGTTACCTACGACCATCGCGGCACCGGGCGATCGCCCGGCCGGCTCGCGCCGGACCATGACATCCCGGCCATGGCGCGGGACGCGCTCGGGGTTCTGGACGCCGCCGGAATCGACCGGGCCGACGTGGTCGGCCACGCGCTCGGCGGCCTGATCGCCCTCCAGATGGCGCTGACCGCCCCCGCGCGAGTCGGACGGATCGTGGTGATCAACGGCTGGGACGCGCTGGACCCGGCCACGCGCCGCTGCTTCGCGGCCCGCCGGGCGATCCTGGCCGGGGGCGGTCCGGAAGCCTTCGTGCGGGCTCAGGCGCTCTTCCTGTACCCGGCGCCCTGGCTCTCGGCCGAGGCCGAGCGGGTCGCGGCCGACGAGGCGCACGCCCTGGCGCACTTCCCCGGGGCCGAGACGGTGCTCACGCGCATCGGCGCCCTGGAGCGCTTCACGGTGGCGGACCGCCTCGGAGCGATCGATCACGAGACCCTGGTGATGGCCGCCCGGGACGACGTGCTGGTGCCCTATACGCGGTCCGAGCGCTTGGCGGCGGCGCTGCCCAACGCCCGCCTCGCCCTTGCCCCCGAGGGGGGCCACGCCCACAGCGTGACCCGGCCCGAGGCCTTCAACCGGGCGCTTCTGGACTTCCTCGGCCGGGACTGACGCCCGGATCGGGACGATGCCGGCGCGCGCCTCACGGCCGCAACGCCGCGAGGGGCAGCGCGACCGCGTCGATCGCGGCCGCCAGGACGGGGAGCAGGGCCGGCCAGCGCAGGGATGCCGCGGTGCCGACCCGCCCCCGGGCGAAGGCCAGCACCAGCATCGGCCCCAGCGGCAGCACGGCATGGAGGTCCAGCCCGTCGAGGCGGCCCGCGGCTCCGGGCGGGGCGAGGGCCTGCGCCAGGACCGTGAGCCACAGGCCGAGCAGCGCGCTCCCCGCAAGCCACAGCCGCTCCGCACGGGGGGGCAGGGGGCCGCGCCGCAGGGCGACCAGCGGCACCAGCAGGCACACGGTCCAGAGCCCGTCGAGGAGCCCGTGCAGCGGGACGGGCGCGGCGGGGGCGGGTCCGCCCCCCGCCCCGGCGCCGAGGTGCATCCCGAGGGCGGGCAGGAGCGCCAGGCCGGCAAGCGGCAGCCGCGCCCGGCAGAAGCGGGCGAACCGGCCCCTCGGCGGGAACGGCACCAGAAGCATCCCGGCGACCGGCGCGCAGGCCGGTCGCGCCAGCACGATCAGGGCGATCGCCAGCSCCGCCCCCGCGCGGCGCGGTCGCCGGCCGCGCCCCGTCAGGGGCCGGGGCGTGAGC
>NZ_JBFULS010000106.1:0-4670 GCF_054049775.1 Methylobacterium sp. P5_C11
GCCCTGGGCGCCCCAGGGATCGCGCGCTCCGGCATCGTCGCCGCGGTTGCGGGCGGCGCGCTCGGCGGCGTCGCGGGCGCTGGTGCGCGGTCCTGTGCGGGCGCGGTCGTCGGTCCGGAACTTGCCGGCTTGGGGTCTGCCAGACTGGAACTTGCCGGCCTGGGACTTGCCGGCCTGAGGCTTGCGCCCCTTCGGCCCGCCGCTTTTGGGAGGTCGTGTCGTCATGATTCCGCCGGGACCCGTCTCCGCTTCGGACGGGGCGTCCGGGCGCGTGGGCCGCGGCGTCGCGGACGTCCGGACCGATGGGGTTTACCCGGCTGTAGCATCGCCGGCGCGCAGCGGCAAAGGCGCCGGATGATCGACGCCGCTATCCCGGCCCGCCGCCCCAGGCCGCACGGAGCCAGGGCTTCAGACCTTTCGGGAAGAGGTCCAGTCCGCCCGCGACGTCGAGGCCGTCCAGGTCGCACCACCGCGCCATGCACGCCATTCCGCAATCCTCATGGAAGACGAAGCAGTCCACACCCTCGAACCGGCCGGGCGGCAGAGCGATCGGAAAGAGGAACAGCACCTCGTGCCCGACCTGCCCTTAATGCGTGACGATGTTTCCTACGACGCGGGGACCGCCGAGCACCGAAACGGTGACGCCGAGCTCCTCCGCGAACTCCCGGATCAGGGCGTCCTCGGCGCGCTCGCCGAACGCGACGCCGCCGCCGAGGACGCCCGTGAGGCGCCCGTCATCCGCATGAATCTCTGCCGCCAGCAGGCTTGTTGCCGCGCCGGGGCAGGCCCAGCGCCTTCACGCAGATCTCCGGAAGTAGGCGCCAGAGCGTCATCCCGCACCGGCTAACCCGACCTCAACGGAGTCGCAACGGCCGGCGGCGCGCACCCGCCGGTCCACCGCAACAACCGGACACACGGTTGACGCCCGGACGCGCCAAGGCCAAGCTGACACCCGACGGTTCCCTTCGGGGATCAAAAGGGAACGCGGTGAGGGCTTGCCCCGAAGCCGCGGCTGCCCCCGCAACTGTAAGCGGCGAGCCCTTCACCACCACGTCACTGGGTCACCCCGGGAAGACGGTGCGAGGGCGGCGACCCGTGAGCCAGGAGACCTGCCGTCAGCCGTGGTCACACGCGAAACGCGCCGGGCGGGGTGTCCTGGCGGGTGTCGAGGCGCCCGCGCGCGAGCACGGACGCCAAAGCCTCGTTCGCGGTGACGTGCCACAGCAAGCGCGCCCGCGACGCCGTTCCCGATGTCCATCTCCGCAATTCCGGTTGTCGTGCCCCGATCACGGGACGCCTCCGCGCCCGCCAAGGCGCGAGCTTCCGGATGGCTCAGCATTTGTAATGTTATTACACTGCTTGTAGGACGTCGGGGCCGGCTCGGGCCGCGCATGGACCGCATGCCGCCATGTTCTCATCGACGCATCGTCCCCGCTCACGCGGGCTCGCTCCGGTCTCCGGGGTTCTCGTCGCGCTCCTCACAAGCCCGGCCGCCGCGCAGGAGGCCGTCACTCTGGACCAGCTCTCCGTTGCGGGTGCGGGCGGTGATCCGGACCGCGTCACGCCGAACAGCCTCAACCTGCACACCCCCGACCGGACCGCGAGCCGCCTCGGCCTGACGCCGCTGGAAACGCCGGCCAGCCTCGACATCGTGTCGGGCGAGACCGCGCGGCTGCGCGGCCAGGACACGATCGCCGAGGCCGTGACCCAGGATGCCACCGGCATCACCACGATTGCGTCGCCCGGCAACGGCAACGGCGCCTTCACGTCCCGCGGCTTCGCCGGCCCGAACTCGATCCAGCAGCTCTACGACGGCACGCGCTTCTACGTCGGCGCCAACACCGTGACCTTCCCGTTCGACACGTGGAACGTCGAGCGGATCGAGGTGCTGCGCGGGCCGTCCTCGGTGCTCTACGGGGACGGCGCGATCGGCGGCGTCATCAACGTGGTGCCCAAGAAACCGGTCTTCGTGCCGATCAACGCCGCGCGCGCCGTGGTCGGCACGGACGGCGTCGCGCGCCTCGCCTTCGATTCCGGCGGCGGGATCGGCCAGGCGGAGTACGGCGACACCTTCGCGTACCGCCTCAACGTCAGCGGCAACCGCGCCGACGGCTGGATGCGGCCGGAGGGCGACTTCCGCAACCTCGCCGTCTCCGCCGCCCTGCTGTTCCGGCCGAGCGCCGACCTCGCGTTCACCCTGAGCCACGATCTCGGCTACCAGGAGCCCGCCCGCTACTGGGGCACGCCGCTGGTCGAGGGACGCATCCCGGATCTCATCCGGTTCAACAATTACAACGTCCGCGACGCGAAGATCACCTGGGCCGACAACTGGACCCAGCTCAAGACCGAGTGGTCGCCCTCGGCCGACATCACGATCCGCAACACCGCCTACCGGCTCACCAGCCGGCGCCACTGGCTCGACGTCGAGCAGTACAGCTACAACCGCGGCACCGGGCTCGTGGACCGGGGCGACTACCTGGAGATCTACCACAGCCAAGAGCAGGTCGGAGACCGCCTCGACGCAACGTTCCGGGGCAGCCTGTTCGGATTGCCGAACCAGTTCGTGGCCGGCTTCGACGTGAACCACATCGATTTCCGGCACACCAACAACTTCTACTTCGATCAGGTCACCAGCGTCCCACTCGTCGGCTACGATCCGGGCCTCTTCCCCCAGAACGGCCGGGCGCGGCCGGCCTACGCCACGCAGACGAGCCAGGCCTCGGTCTTCGCCGAGGACCGGGTCATCCTGTCGGACAAGCTCTCGTTCCTCACCGGCGTGCGCCTCGACGTGCCCAAGCTAAACCGGGAGGACCTGCAGACGGGATCGCGGTTCGAGAAGACCTACCGGGCGCTGGGCTACCGGTTCGGCCTCGTCTACAGCCCGACGCCGGACAGCGCGCTCTACGCACAGTACAGCTTCGCCACCGATCCGGTGAACAGCCTGATCACGCTGAATCAGTCGCTGGCCGGCTTCAAGCTCGCCACTGGCGATCAGGTCGAGATCGGTGCCAAGGGTCTGGCCTTCGACGGCGCCGTGGAATGGACCGTCGCCGGCTACCGGATCGTCAAGGACAACCTGATCTCGGCGATCCCGGGCCAGCCGACCCTGTCCACGCAGGTGGGGAGCCAGTCCTCGCAGGGCTTCGAGCTGGCGCTGGGTTGGCGTTTCGCGCCGGGCTGGCGCCTCGACGGCAACCTCGCGCTGCTGCACGCGCAATACGACCGGTTCGACCAGACGGTGGGCGGCGCCACGGTCTCGTATGCCGGCAACCAGCCGATCGACGTGCCCGAGCGCGTGGCCAACCTCTGGCTGACCTGGGACGTATTCCGCGACTGGACCGCGCGGGTCGGACTCCAGAACGTCGGACAGGTCTACAGCGACTTCGGCAACACGGCCCGGCGCCCGGCCTACAACCTCGTCAACGTGGTCCTGGACCATCAGGTCACGGAGGCGTCGCGCCTGTCGCTGCGGGTCTACAACCTGTTCGACAAGGTCTACGCGATCAGCGGCAACGCCGTGAACGGGGTGGGCACCAACTGGCTGCTCGGGCGCCCGCGCTCGGTCGAGGTCGCCTATACGGTGACATGGTGAGCCTGCCGCGCCGGCTCGGCAAGACGGGACGGCGCTGGCTGATCCTGTTCCACCGCTGGGCCGGGATCGCCGCCGGGCTGTTCTTCGCCCTGTGGATCGGATCCGGGCTGGTGATGCTCTACGTGCCGTTCCCGACGCTCACCCAGGCCGAGCGCCTGTCACGGATCGCGCCGATCGCCTGGGATCAGGTCACGGTCCCACCGGACGACGCGCTCCGCGCCGCCGGCCTCGGCGGCGTGCCGGCCGCCTTCGGCCTGGAGATGCGGGGCGGCGAGCCCGTCTACCGGATCGCCGACCGCGACGGCGCCCGGGCCACGGTCTCGGCGCGGACCGGCGCGCGGCTCGGCCCGCTGACGCTCGAGGACGCGCAGCGTCTCGTGGCCGAGGGGGCTCCGGATGCACGCGTCGAGCCGGTCGACCGCGACCAGTGGACCGTCACGGCCCGGTACGACCCGCTCCGCCCGTTCCTGAAGGTCGCCCTCGGTGACGTCGCGGGGACCGAACTCTACGTCTCGCAGGTCACTGGCGAGATCGCCCTCGACACGACCCGGTCCGAGCGGGCCTGGAACTGGGTCGGCGCCGTCGCGCACTGGATCTACCTCACGCCGCTGCGTGCCCGGCCGGAGCTGTGGCGGACGGTCCTGCTCTGGCTGTCGGGCTTCGCCGCCCTGGGGGCGCTGAGCGGGCTGGCGATCGGGATCTGGAGCCTACGCCTCCGGCGGCGGTACGCGGGCGGGGCCGTCACGCCCTATCGCGGGCTCGCCCGCTGGCACCACCTCTTCGGCGTCGCGGGCGGGATCGGGCTCAGCACCTTCATCCTCAGCGGCTGGATCTCGATGAACCCAAACCGCTGGTTCTCGTCGAGCGCCGCGCCCGCCGCGATCCGCGCCGCCTATGCCGGACAGCCCCCCGCCCTCGGCCTCGACGCCGGAGCCCTGCGCGGCTTCGCCGGCCCCGGGACCCGGGCGCTGCGCTTCGCCGCCATCGGCGGATCGTGGTGGATCATCGCCGACAATCCGGCCGACGGCCCGACCAGCGTCCCGGCACGCCGCGCGGATGACGGCGCGGCCCTCGATGC
>NZ_JBFULS010000107.1:0-4006 GCF_054049775.1 Methylobacterium sp. P5_C11
GCGCCTGTCGCTGCAGAAGCACTACCACCGGGCCGAGCACTGGGTGGTGGTGCGCGGCACCGCCGAGGTGACGATCGACGACCGGATCGTGCTGGTCCACGAGAACGAGGCGGTCTACCTGCCGATCGGCTCGATGCATCGCCTGGCCAATCCGGGCAAGATCCCCCTGGAGCTGATCGAGGTCCAGGTCGGATCCTACACCGGCGAGGACGACATCATCCGCGTCGAGGATATCTACGGACGCTGAGGGCGCAGGCCCTGGCCGGGCGTCGATAAACCCGGTCTGGCGGCCGGTCCGGGGATCCCTGCCACCCCCATCGGAGATCGAGGCGGTAACCCGTCGCCGCCGGCTCCACGAGGGGCCATTGCCACGTCCCAATCCGGGGCGCGTCCAGGGCATGCCGGCCCCCGAACGCTCGCGCGCATCCGTAGCCCCTTCCCCGCCCGGGGCGGTGGTCTCGCGCCGCCAAGGCGATTATCGACACGCGCACGCATTCCGCCGCGCCCGGCGCGCGGCCGCCCAGGAGAATTGTGACCGTGCCCGACAGCACCCCGCGTCCCGTGATGCTCGTGATCCTCGACGGCTGGGGCCTGCGGGACGCGGTGGCCGACAACGCCGTCCACCAGGCCAAGACGCCGGTCTTCGATGCCTTGATGCGCGAGCGTCCCCGGGCACGGCTGACGACCTTCGGCGCCGATGTCGGCCTGCCCGAGGGGCAGATGGGCAATTCCGAGGTCGGACACCTCAACATCGGGGCGGGTCGCGTGGTTCTGCAGGACCTGCCGCGCATCGACACCGCCGTCGCCGACGGGTCGCTCGCCCGGAATCCGGCCCTGATCCGGTTCGTCGAGACCCTGCGCGCATCGGGGGGCACCTGCCACCTCGTCGGCCTGCTGTCGCCGGGCGGGGTCCATGCCCATCAGGACCATGCCGTGGCGCTGGCGCGCGTGCTGGTCGGGGCGGGGATCCCGGTCCGCCTCCACGGCTTCACCGACGGGCGCGACATGCCGCCCCGCTCGGCGGCCACCTGCATCGCCGATGTGGAGGCCACCCTTCCCCGGAGCGCGCGCATCGGCACCCTGTGCGGCCGCTATTTCGGAATGGACCGCGACCGGCGCTGGGAGCGGGTTCAGACGGCCTACGACGCCCTTACCGAGGCGCGCGGAACCCGGTTCGCCCGAGCCGGGCAGGCGATCGCCGCGTCCTACGCCCAGGACGTGTCGGACGAGTTCATGCGGCCGGCCATCATCGGCGACTATGCCGGCATGCAGGACGGCGACGGCCTGCTGTGCTTCAACTTTCGGGCCGACCGGACCCGGCAGATCCTGGAGGCGCTCCTCGACCCGGCCTTCGCGGGCTTCCCCCGCACCCGGATGGTCCGGTTCGCCGCGGCCCTGGGGATCGTCCAGTACAGCGTCGAGATCGACGCCTTCGCCGAGACCCTGTTCGGAGCCCTCGACCTGCCCAACGGGCTCGGCGAGACCGTGGCGCGGGCCGGGCGCACGCAGCTGCGCATGGCCGAGACCGAGAAGTACCCGCACGTCACCTACTTCATGAACGGCGGCCGTGAGGCGCCCTTCGAGGGGCAGGACGCGGTCCTCGTACCCTCGCCGAAGGTCGCCACCTACGACCTCCAGCCGGAGATGTCGGCGCCCGAACTCACCGACCGCGCCGTGGAGGCGATCGGCGCCGGGCGCTACGACCTCATCATCCTGAATTTCGCCAACCCCGACATGGTCGGCCATACCGGCAGCCTCGCGGCCGCCGTGACGGCGGTGGAGACCGTCGATGCCTGCCTCGGCCGCGTCGTCGAGGCGGTGACGGCGCAGGGCGGGGCGCTGCTGGTGACCGCCGACCACGGCAATTGCGAGATGATGCGCGATCCCGAGACCGGCGAGCCCCACACCGCCCACACCCTCAACCCGGTGCCGGCCATGCTCATCGGCGTCGACGGCGTGTCCCTGGCCGACGGGCGGCTGGCCGACGTGGCGCCGACGCTCCTCGACCTGATGGGGCTCGACCAGCCGGCCGAGATGACCGGAGCCTCCCTGATCCGGAAGCGGGGCCAGGGCTGAGAACCTGGGTCGGCGGCACGCCGCCTGCACGGCCCGGGCTGTCATGCACGCCGTCCCTGCGTTACGTCCCGCCACGAAGCCGGTCTGTCCCAGCGTGGTGCGAGGTCGTGGTGCGTCTGACCGGTTCTAGGACATGATCRCCCGCCACAGCCTGATCTATGTCGGCTCCCGGGGCTTCGCGGCGGCCCTGAACATGGCCTCCGTGGCGGTGTTCACGCGGCTGGCGCCCGTGGAGAGCTACGGCACCTACCTGTACGTCCTGTCCTGGGCGCTGGTCCTCTACGGGGCGACCTGCCAGTGGCCGAAATTCGCGTTCTTCGCCCTCTACGACGAGGCGCGCGAGCCCGCGCAGGTCGGCACCGTGGTGCGGATCCTGGGCGGCACGCTGCTGCTCGCCGGGCTCGGCAGCGCGCTGGCCGCCGCCCTCGGGCTGATGCCGGCGCGGATGGCGGCCGCGATCCTGGCGCTCGCCTTCGGCACCACCCTGTTCGAGGGCTCCACCGAGATCGCCCGGACCCGCCTCCGGGCCGGGGCGGTGGCGGCCTCGGTGATGAGCCGGGCCGTCCTGATCCTCGCCCTCGGCAGCGCGGCGCTGCATCTCTCGCAGGATCCGCTGCATCTCGCCTTCGCGGTGGCGGCCGCGAACGCCCTCGCCTCGCTCCCGGCCGCCGCCACGATCGCCCCGATGATGCCCGGCCGCGGCAGCCGGGCCGAGGCCCTGCGGCTGTTCGCCTACGGCTGGCCGCTGGTCCTGTCCTTCGGGACGGCGGCGCTCGCCCAGAGCCTCGACCGGCTGATCATCGCCAAGACGGTGGGGCCGGCGGGGCTCGGCGCCTACGGGGCGCTGGCCGACTTCCTGAAGCAGAGCTTCATCGTGTTCGGCGAGGCGATCGCCCTGTCGCTGATCTCCATCGCCAAGCGCGAGGCGCGGGTGGGGGGGATGGCGGCCGCCTCCGGGGTGCTGGGCGATGCCGCCCGGGCGATGACCCTGATCGCGGCCTTCGGGGCGGTGTTCTTCCTGTGCTTCGACGATCTGGTCGTGGCGGTGCTGCTCGGACCCGCCTACCGGGCCGAGGCGCGGGAACTCGCCCCGGTGCTGATCCTGGCCTCCATCCTGATGATGTTCCGCGCCTACTATTTCGGGCAGGTGATCTATTTCACCCGCTCCAGCGGCCTGGAGGCGGCCGCCGCCTTCGCGACCCTCGCCGCCGTCGCCGCGCTGTCGCTCCTGCTGATCCCGCGCCTCGGCGCCGCCGGGGCGGCCCTCGCCTTCGCGGGCGGTCAGAGCGCGGCCTGCCTCGTGCTGGTGCTGGGCGCCCGCCGGGCCGGCACGGCGATGCCGCTGCCCCTCGCCGACTTGGCCGGCATCGCCGGGATCGCGCTGGCCTGCGGCGCGGTGAATGCCGGGATCGCCCTGGTCCCGGGGGGGCTGATGCCGCCGGGCCAGGCCCTGCGCCTGGTCCTGCTCGCGGTCGCCGCCGGGGTGACCGCGTGGCGCTACGACGTGCTCGGCTTCGCCGGCGCGATCCGCCACCGGCTCGCGGCCTGACGGCCCCGCGATGACCGACACCGCCGCGCTCCCGGGAGGCTTCGTGGCGGCGATCCGGACCCTCGATCCCGGCGCCCCCTGGATCCCGGCCTGGCGCGCCCTCGGCGCAGCCGCCCTGATCCGGAATCCGTTCTACGAGGCGGGCTACGCCCTGGCTGCCCGCGACGCTTTCGGGGCGGGCGTCCGGCTCCTCCTCGTCGCCGACCGGGCGCCGGAGGCACCGGGAGTCCGGCTCGTCGCCGCCTGGCCGTTCCGGCTGTCGTGGCGGCGCTGGGGCCTGCCGCTGCCGCTGCTCATGGGCTGGACCCACGGCTACGCCCCGTACGGGGCGCCGCTCCTCGACGGCGCCGCGCCGGAGGCCGCCCTGGCGGGGCTGCTCGC
>NZ_JBFULS010000108.1:0-3862 GCF_054049775.1 Methylobacterium sp. P5_C11
CGCCCCGTCAGGGGCCGGGGCGTGAGCAGCGCGGCGGCGAGGGCGGCCAGCGCGAGGATCGGCCCGTCCGGGCCGGACGCGGCCGCGAGGGATGCAGGCAGGCAGAGGAGCGCGAACAGGGCGGCCCGGCCCCGGACGGCCAGGGCCAGGGCGGCCAGGCCCAGGGTCATGAAGGCGGCGCCATCGGCGAGCCGGCAGAGGCGCCCGGCACCCGCGGCGTCGAGGCCCAAGGCCGCGCCGGCCCGCAGCCCGAGGGCGCCGGGGATCCCGAGGGCGCCGGGGATCCCCTGGCCGGCCGCCTCGGGGGACGCGGTCAGCGCCAGCGCGAGGCAGGCCGGCAGGCCGAGGCCCAGGAAGGCGAGACACCAGAACCGGGCGCCTCCGGCGACGGGCGGGCTCACGGCCGCGCGCGGCCGAGGGGCCGGGCACCGTCCGGAGGGGGCGTGGCGGCGGTGGGCATCCCGTGCGGCATCGCGGCCTCCGGATCGGTGCGGTCGGGCTGCGCCCCGCGGCAGGGTCGCAGGGCGCGGGGATGGCCTACCGGATCAGCCGCCCGTCCGCACGCGCGAAGCGCCCCGCAGGCCGGGCACCAGGTCCGGCAGCGCCGCCGCCAGCAGGGCGGCCGCCCGCAGGACCTCCGCGGCCTCCCGGGGCGACCGGCGGGCGAGCGCCAGGGCGATCCGCAGGGGCACCTGCGCGCAGAAGCTCGCCGCCGTCAGCGCCAGGGCCGCGGCGGCGCCGTGATGCTTGCCGGCGTAGAGGATCTGGCTGCGCAGGAAGTAGAACAGCCGTCGCGCCCGCACCTGCCGGGTCGTGCCCTGGCCGAGATGGCGGGCGACGGCCCCGGCGACGTGCCGCACGGAAAAGCCCGCCGCCCGGGCGCGGGCGCAGAGGTCGACATCCTCCCAGTAGACGAAGAACCGCGGGTCGAACCCGCCCAGCCGGGCGAACAGGTCGCGGCGGATCATCAGGAAGGCGCCCATCACCTGGTCGACGGCGCGGTCCTCCCCGTGGTCCCATTCGAGGAGGAAGTGCGGCCGCACGAGGCCCAGCCGGTCCAGCGCCAGGGCGCGGCCGAGGAGGCCGAGGGCGGACGGAGCCCGGGCGCAGGAGCGCGCGGTGCGCCCGTCGGGATCGACGAGCCGGGCGCCGACGATCCCGGTCCGGGACTCGGCCGTCAGCGCGGCCCGGGCGAGGCCGAGGGCATCGGGCTCCACTTGCGTGTCCGGATTGAGGAACAGGATCGCGGGGGCGTCGCCCGCGGCGGCGCCCTGGTCGCAGGCCCGGCCGAAACCGAGATTCGCATCGTTCCGGATCAGCCGGAGCGGGCGGGGCAGGGCGGGCAGATTTTCGGTGGAGCCGTCCGTCGACGCGTTGTCCACCACGGTGACCTGCACGGACCCGGCGTCCCAGGCCGCCGCGAGGCTCGCGAGGCACGTGCGCAGCAGGGCGCCGCCGTTCCAGTTGACGATCACCACGTCGAGGGCAGGGCGGTCGGTCACGGCCGAGGCTCGGGGAGGGTCTTGGCAGGGTACGGGGCATGGTCCTGAGGAAGATCCTGGGGCGGCCCGAGGCGTCCGAGGGCGCCGTCGCGGGCGGCCGCGAGGAGCCGCAGCAGCACGGCGGGCCGAAAGCCCGAATCCGCCCAGTACAGCCCGGCCTGGAGCGGCAGGTAGGCGGCCTGGGCGAGCTTCCAGCGGAGCGGCACGTGCGGCAGGCGCCACGCGTAGACCGCGTTGCGCAGGTAGGTCGCCATGCGGAACAGGGGCTGGCGCGGCATCGAGACCCCGAACGCCCGGATCACCCCGCCGCCGACCCGGTGGGGAATCGCGACGGCGCGGGCGCGATAGCAGCCGTAGCCGAGGCTCCAGGCGCGAAAGCACCATTCGAGCTCGACCCCGTCGATGAAGAAGTCGCCACGGAACGGCCCGATCCGCGCGAAGGCGTCGAGGTCGACGAGGGAGCCCGACGTCGCCAGGAACTGCACCGGGGCGAGGCCGTCCCGCCCGGGCGCGCCGGGACGGGGCGGGTAGGCGGGCGCCTTGTGGCCGGGGGCCGGCGCCGGGGCAGGACCCACCACCGCCGCCGGGATCCCGGCCGCCCGCAGCCGATCGAGCGCCCCCCGCAGCGCGTTGGCGAGATCCCGGGGCGGCTCGGCATCCTGGTCGAGGAGCAGGAGGGTCTCGGCGCCGGCGGCGCGGGCGGCCCCGGCGATCCGGTTGAGCGCCTCCGCGATGCCGAGGTTCCGCCCCTCCGACAGCAGGGTCACGCCGGCCCCGGCGAGGCGCTCCACCGCCCCGGCCGGGAGGCCGCCATTGTCGAAGGCGATCACCGCGGACGACCCTGCCGCTGCCAGGGCACGGACGCGCTCCACCTGATCCGGTCCCGGCCGGAACAGGGTCACCCCGATGGCGATGCGGCTCGACCGCGGGTCAGGCACCGGCCGTCCCCCGGGGGCGGTCGCGATCCCGGCCCCTCACGCCCGCTCCACCGCGGCGGTCGCTGCCTCCAGGGCGGCCGTGATGGCGGCGGCCTGCTCGGGGCCGAGCGGGCCGCGGGCGAGCCGCATCTGCAGGGCGAGCCTCAGCCCGTCCTGGGCGCGCGCCACCGAGGGCGGCGGGCCTTCGCCGCGGGCGGCCTCGGCCTGTGCCATGCGGGCGAGGATCGCCTCCAGGGTCGGGCGGTTGCCGTCCAGGACGGCCTGCCCCTCCGGGGTGATYGTGTGCAGCCGCTTGGTGCCCTCCCCGGGGGCCACCGTCACGTGCGCGAGTTCCTCCAGGTGCGTGAGCGTCGGGTAGACCGTGCCGGGGCTCGGGCTGTAGGCGCCGCCGGCCCGCTCCTCGATGGCCTTGATGATCTCGTAGCCATGCCGGGGCTTCTCGGCGATGAGGTGGAGGATGACGAGGCGCAGGTCGCCGTGGGCGAAGAAGCGCGCGGGATCGCCCCGGCCGCCGCGACCGACCATCCGGCGCTCGCCCGGCCCGCGGCCGTGGGGACCGTGGCGCCCGTGAGGACCGCCCCCCGGCGGGCCGCGATGCGCCCGGAATCGGACGGCGTCGAAGGGACCAGCGCGGACGAGGCCCGGAGGATCGGGATACATGCGGGCGATCCAGTTTCGATATGACTGAAATTCAGATATATCGAAACTGGATCGCCCGCAAGGGACCGGGCGAGGGCGGCACGCCCACCCCGGAACCGATGCGGGCGCCCGGGGCGGGGATCGCCCGCGCAGCCCACGGTTTACGGACCCCGCCGGTTCCGTTAGTGCGACGGGCCATCAGAGTCATGCCCCCCTCGCGCCGCCTTGCGCTCCGACGCCGTCCGCCCGCTGCCGCCCATGAACCGATCCGCGACCCGCGCCTCGACCGCGCCTGCCCCGACGGCGCTCGACCGCGTCCTTGCCCCGTGACGGCACGCGGCGAACGCGCCTTGGCCGAGCCCTGAGATGCGCCGCGGCCCCCACGGCATCGGCCGGGCCTCGACCCTGACGCGGATCACCCGGCGTCTCGGCCGGCTGCGCGATCCCCTGGCCAGGCCGGCGGCCCTGCATCGCTTCTGGGCCGGCGCGGACGCGGCGAATGGCGCCGATCTGGAAGTACGCCTGGTCGCCGCGCTGGCCCCGCATGTCGACGCGGCGTTCTACGCGAGTTGGTACGGCATCACGGCCGACCCGGTGCGCGACTACCTCGTCCACGGCTGGCGCGAGGGCCGGGATCCGCGGCCCGACTTCTCCTCGGCCGACTACCTCGCCGCCCATCCCCACCTCACGCGCGCGGGCATCAACCCGCTCCTGCACGCCCTCGCCCGCCGGCGGGGCAAAGCAGGGCACGGCGAGACCGGGCAGGGCCGGGCGCTGCCGCCC
>NZ_JBFULS010000109.1:0-3816 GCF_054049775.1 Methylobacterium sp. P5_C11
CCCCCAGTCTCCCAGGGCTCATCAAAGGCAAACAGAAAACCGCCCGGCAATCCCGCCGGCCAATCCCGCCGCTTGTCAGAAGATGGCTCAGCGCCCGGTCCACTCCCGCGGCCGGCGCCGATGAGCCGGGGTATACGCAGGCCGGTTCGGCGCGTCAACAGGCTTGTTCGCCGAGGAGCCGATTTTCTTGGACTCCGGCGACGACAGGCGTGTGACGCCCGATTCGCACCCTGCCCGTCTGGCCTCAGGCCTCGAGGCTCAGGCTCAGGCTCATGCCGTCATAGGCAGGCACGACCGCTGGCGGCAGCCGCGCCGCCAGGGCGGCGTAGTCGAGATCGGTATGGAGGTTGGTGAGCACCGCCCGGCGCGGCCGGACCTCGCGGATCAGCGCGAGGGCGTCGGAGACCGAGAAATGCGTCGGGTGCGGCGTATCCCGCAGGGCGTCGATGACGAGCAGCTCAAGGCCGTGCAGCCGGGTCAGGCTCGTCTCCGGGATCAGGCTGACGTCGGGCATGTAGGCCGCCCGGCCGAAGCGGAAGCCCAGGGCCGCCTCGTTCCCGTGCTCCACCGGAAGCGATTCCACAGTGATCGGGCCGCCCTCCCCCTCCACGACCAGGTCGCGGTCGACGTCGATGTCGCGCAGATCGAGGATCGGTGGATAGGCGCTCCCGGGGGGCGTCTCGAAGCAGTAGCCGAACCGGGTGGTGAGCAGCGACCGGGTCAGGGCGTCGGCGTAGACCGGGATGCGCTGCCGCATGGCGATGACCAGGGGGCGCAGGTCGTCGATCCCGTGGGTGTGGTCGGCATGGGCGTGGGTGTAGGCGACCCCGTCGAGGTGCCGCACGCCCGCGTCGATGAGCTGCTCGCGCAGGTCCGGCGCGGTGTCGACCAGCAGGGTGGTCCGCCCTGCCCCGGAGGCGCGCTCGACCAGGATCGAGCAGCGCCGCCGGCGGTTGCGCGGCTCCTCCGGATCGCAGGCGCCCCAGCCGCTGCCGACCCGTGGCACGCCGCCCGAGGAGCCGCAGCCGAGGATGCGCAGGGTCAGGCTCGCCATCCGGATCTCCCGCTCCTAACGCGTCACGCGTCGCCCGGAGGCGTTGCGGCGGCCTTGTCGAACAGCGCGAAAAAGTTCGCCGTCGTGATCCGGGCGAAGTCCTCGGCGGGCAGCCCCAGGGTCTCGGCCAGCGACCGGGCGGTGTCGGCCGTGTAGGCCGGCTCGTTGGTCCGCCCCCGATGGGGCTCGGGGGCGAGGAACGGGGCGTCGGTCTCCACCAGGATCCGGTCGCGGGGCACGCTTCGGGCGATGTCGCGCAGGTCGTGCGAGCGGCGGAAGGTGACGATGCCCGAGAACGACACGAACAGCCCCAGCTCCACCCCGGCCTCCGCCAGCCGCTTCCCGGAGGAGAAGCAGTGCAGCACCGCCCGGAAGGACCCTTTGCCCATCTCGTCGGCGAGCACCCGCTCCATGTGGTCGTCGGCGTCGCGGGCGTGGATCACCAGCGGCAGGCCCGCGAGGCGCGCCGCCTCGATATGGGCGCGCAGCACCCGTTCCTGCACGGCCTCGGGGGCGGCATCGGCGTAGTGATAGTCGAGGCCGGCCTCGCCGATCCCGACGCAGCGCGGGTCGGCACGGGCGAGGTCCGCGATCGTCCCGGCGTCGACGTCCGGCTCCTCGGCGGCCCCGTGGGGATGGGTGCCGATCGTGTACCAGACCTCCGGATGGGCCGCCGCGATCGCCCGGTAGGTGTCGGCCTTGGCGACCCGGGTGGCGATGGTGAGCATGCCGGTGACGCCGGCATCCCTGGCGCGGGCGATCACACCCGGGAGGTCGGCGGCGAAATCCGGGAAGTCGAGATGGCAGTGGCTGTCGATGAGCATCGGGTCTCGGGGCCGTCAGGCGGCCGGATTGTCAGGGCGCTCGAAGCGCGGGAAGATCGGCGCGGGGGCGGGGAGCGCCGTGCCGGGCACGAGCCGGCCCCCCTCCCCCACGGCGGCGAGGCTGCGCCGGTCGGCCGGCACCGCCAGCAGGTCGAGGAGCTTGGCCGCCGCCCCCGGCACGAAGGGCTGGGTCAGGATGGCGAAGGCGCGCAACGCCTCCAGCGTCGTGTAGAGCACCGCGTTCATCCGCGCCGGGTCGGACTTGCGCAGCTTCCACGGCTCCTGGGCCGCGAAGTAGCGGTTGGCCTCGGCCACCACGGCCCAGATCTCGGCCAGGACGGTGTGGAGCGCCAGCTCGCCCATCAGGGTGCGCGCCCGCTCCGGCAGGGCGTCGGCCTGGGCCAGCAGGGCTCGGTCCGCGTCGTCCAGGCTGCCGGGATCCGGCACCGCGCCGTCGCAGTTCTTGGCGACCATCGAGAGCGAGCGCTGGGCGAGGTTGCCGAGGTCGTTGGCGAGATCGGCGTTGATCCGGCCGATGATCGCCTCGTGGCTGTAGCTGCCGTCGCCGCCGAACGGCACCTCGCGCAGCACGAAGTAGCGCACCGGGTCGACCCCGTAGGTATCGGCGAGTTCGAACGGGTCGAGGACGTTGCCCAGCGACTTCGACATCTTCTCGCCCTTGGAGAGCAGGAATCCGTGGCCGAAGACGCGCTTGGGCAGGGGCAGCCCGGCCGACATCAGGAAGGCCGGCCAGTAGACCGCGTGGAACCGGACGATGTCCTTGCCGATCACGTGCAGGTCCATCGGCCAGAATGCCCTTCTGGAATCCGCCTCGTCGGGGAAGCCGGTCACCGTCAGGTAGTTGGTCAGGGCGTCGACCCACACGTACATGACGTGGTTCGGATGGCCGGGTACCGGCACGCCCCAGTCGAAGTTGGTGCGGCTGACCGAGAGGTCCTTGAGGCCGGAGCGCACGAAGCTCGCCACCTCGTTCCTCCGGGTCTCCGGCCCGATGAAGCCGGGCTGCTCCTCGTAGAGCTTCAGCAGCCTGTCCTGGTAGGCGGACAGGCGGAACAGAAAATTCTCCTCCTCCATCCACACCACCGGCGTGTCGGTGGCGAGGCTGCGGCGGCTGCCATCCTCCAGGAGCCGGGTCTCGGCCGCGTCGTAATAGGCCTCGTCCCGCACCGAGTACCAGCCGGCATATTTGTCGAGGTAGATGTCGCCGTTGGCCTCCATCCGCCGCCAGATCGCCTGCGCGGCCTCGTAGTGGCCGGGCTCGGTGGTGCGGATGAAGCGGTCGTAGGCGCAGTCCATCCGGTCGGCCATGGCCTGGAACCGGGCGGCGGTGCCGTCGACATAGGCGCGCGGCGTCGTGCCGGCCCGGGTCGCGGCCTGCTGGATCTTCAGACCGTGCTCGTCGGTTCCGGTGGAGAACAGCACGTCGTAGCCGTCGAGCCGGTGGAMGCGGGCGATGGCGTCGGCGGCGATCACCTCGTAGGCGTGGCCGATATGGGGCGCGCCGTTGGGGTAGGAGATCGCGGTCGAGAGGCCGAAGGTTTTTCGAGCATGCGCCGGGGCGTTGGACGTCACGTCTGTGGTGTTCCGGATGAGCGCGGGAAGCTGCCCGCGTTGTCGCGCGGCCGGAGCCGCGACGCAACCGTCGCGGCTTGCGGGAGCGGCTTGTGGGACTGGCTTGCGGGACCGGCGCCATCCCGTCGACCGCGGCCGGACCGGAACGCGCGGGAACCTCCAGATCACCGGACATGCGTAATCGTCCCCGCGCGCCTGTTGCGCCGGGGTCGTGGCCCAGGTGACGCGACGAGGGACGCGGGACGCCGCGGGAACCCTGTGTCGGCCATGATACGCGCGGGATCCGATCCCCGCGGCGCCCCGCGGCATCGACCGGGCGCCTCCCCCGGCCGGTGCCGTCTGTCT
>NZ_JBFULS010000110.1:0-2918 GCF_054049775.1 Methylobacterium sp. P5_C11
GATCCACCTCCAGGCCACGTTCAAGGAACAGCTCCTCGATGTCGCGGTAGCTCAGCGGGTAGCGCAGGTACCAGGAGACCGCCTGCACGATCAGGACCGCCTCGAAGTGCCGGCCGCGGAAGTCGGTCCGTGCACGCTGCTTGAGCTTGGCGGCAATGGCAGACAGGATCATGGGCCGGCTCCAAAGCGGAGGCGGCAAGCTGAGCGGGTATGGCTAACGACCCGCGAACCTCAGCACATTCGCGATTGCGACAGCCCCGTCTACGCGCCTCCGTGCGGCGTGCAGGCGTGCATCGAGGATCACGACGCGGGCGAACAGCCAGTAGAACCGGACGGCCTGCCAGCGCGTCAAAGGACGGCCCTGGCGGTAGGACCGGGGCGCGGGCCGAGCCGGGAGGGCCGTCGGCATCAAGCGCGCTCCAGCAGGTCGACGAGGAACGAGCCGGCCGCCGCTAGGACGTTGCCGCGCCCCCGCCAGGGCAGCACGACCGCCTCGGGCGCCGGCTTCACCGCCACCTCCAGCAGAGCAGCCTCGGGCGTCTCGTCATCACAATCCTGATCGGTCCCGTGCAGCCATGCGGCTTAGCTTTCGTGGTGGCTCTCAAACAAAGCAGTACCAGATTACTACCAAGCTTCATGTTCTATTCGCATGTGTGAGGCCGATCACGGAAGTATCTGGGTAGATCCCTATGCCTTCAATCACGCAAGCGGACGAGCCGCTCGGCGATACATTGGAGAGCGTGATGATCGGTAAGACACTCAAGACCCTGCTCGCTGCTGCCGCCATCGCGGCTCCGGTCGGCATGTTGGCGGCAACCGACGCGTTCGCCTTCGGCGGCCACTTCGGTGGTGGAGGCGGTCACTTCGGCGGAGGTGGCTTCGGCGGTGGGCACCCGGGCGGCTTCGGCGGGAGGCACCTCGGTGGAGGCGGCGGGTTCGGCGGCCGTCATTTCGGCGGAGGCTACGGCGGCTTCGGTTGGGGACCCCGTCGCCTCATCTACGTGGGTAGCACCTGCGGCTATGGCGCTCACTACAGCAATTACTGGGGCGGCTGCGTCCCGAACGACTGAGCACCCACGTCTGGAGCGCCAGAACAGGCGCTCCTATGCCCGCTCCAGCAGGTTGATGAGCGCCGTACCGGCAGCGGCGATGACGTTGCCTCGCCCGCTCCAGCGCAGCGGCGAAACCGGGATCGAGTAGAGACGGGTCCGACGCTTGGTCCAGCGGTAATGCACCTCGGCGCGCCACTCCTCGTGTGCCTCGCGGTGGGTGGCGATGGCAGCGAAGATCGGATCGGGCTGCTTGCGGGCCATGGGTGCGGGGCCTCAGTGCGCAGCGGCGCGGTGGGCGGCCTTGGCGACCTGCCAAGTGGCCTTGAGAGCGGAGGACATCGCCTCGCCGCGGGAGACACCGCAGCGCTCCTGAATGCCGGTGGCGGCCTTGCAGGCGGGGGCCATGATGGCGGCGCGGTCGTAGCGGCCGGTCAGGCTCGGGTAACCGCCCTCCCACATTCTGCGCTTTGGGCCGCGTTGCGTACAGGCCCCGGCCGTGAGGAACGGTATCGAGCCCCGTCAGCCCGTGGTTAGATCGGGTGACGGGGCTCACAGCGCGGCGTTGTCACCGATCAGCGGCAACGATCTGTTAACCATAACGGCAGAGGTAGCTGTCAGCGACCGGCTGGGGGCTGAGCGTCGGAAGAGCAGCACCGAGACCCGGATGTACGGTCTCGCGGTGCGGCCTTGTTGGCGCAGTCGCGACAAGCCCGCACCTG
This sequence comes from Methylobacterium sp. P5_C11, assembly GCF_054049775.1. Taxonomy (NCBI): domain Bacteria; kingdom Pseudomonadati; phylum Pseudomonadota; class Alphaproteobacteria; order Hyphomicrobiales; family Methylobacteriaceae; genus Methylobacterium; species Methylobacterium sp. P5_C11. Next base: position 1,772 of record NZ_JBFULS010000110.1, read on the forward strand.
GAACACCAGGGCGGGCTTTTATCGTCGGGTCGGGCGGTCGGGCAGATGCAGGGCTATGCCAGCGCCTGCGGATGCAGCGACGGCCGCCCGGTATACGCGTCGGGCTTGAGCGGGCAACCGCTGTGCGCCTTGCGGTGGTAGAGGCTACGGCGAACGTTCGGTCCACTGTACGACCCGTTGATCGCCACGCGGCCGTGACAGGCCGGGCAACGCTTGACCGCCATGGTGTGGTGAGAAGCAGCCTCGTCCAAGCTGACGGCACGCCATGCACCCTCGATTTTCACTTCACAGGTCTGCGGGTCGGGGCTTAGCATTGCGCCGATCTGCCATGCTGACGCGAGTGTCGCCAGCGCCTTGGGTTCACACCAGTGCTGGCCTGCGGATCGCCGCCTCACTACGCCGAGGCCACGATCATTCGTGCCCGCGCCTCGGCCAAGCGCTCGTCGTCCGTGTGCACCGGCATGTCGGCGACGACCTTCTCGACGATCTGCCGCGTGATCGCCTCGTCAAGGCCGAGGCCGCGGGCGAACCCGTCGAGGCGTCTCATCATGTGCTGGGTCGCTGCACGCTCGTGTGGGGCCTCGGGATCGTCGCTCATCCCTCGACCGGGAAGCCCATGATGACGGCAGTCATCACCATCGTGCGGCGCAGGCCGGGCGTGGTGGCCTCGTCGGCCAGCAGCTTCTTGGCCTGCGGGTGCATCTCGATCGCCTTGGCCACATCGACCCGGTGGCCCGACTTGAAGACGAACGGGTCGGCCTTCTCGTCCTTTAGCTAGGCAGCCGTAGCCGCCTCGATCTCTTCATCCGTCACCTCGGACTTCCGGCGTAGGTCGCCGACGCTGGGGATCTCTTTTGCCATGGCGCGGAGGTAGCGCGCACCGGCCGGGCGGCCATACTAACAAGGCTCGCCCGGCCTCGCGCACGTTCCGACCGCGCTTCTACCGGGGCTGTCGCAATCGCGAATGTGCTGAGGTTCGCGGGTCGTTAGCCATACCCGCTCAGCTTGCCGCCTCCGCTTTGGAGCCGGCCCATGATCCTGTCTGCCATTGCCGCCAAGCTCAAGCAGCGTGCACGGACCGACTTCCGCGGCCGGCACTTCGAGGCGGTCCTGATCGTGCAGGCGGTCTCCTGGTACCTGCGCTACC
>NZ_JBFULS010000111.1:0-2557 GCF_054049775.1 Methylobacterium sp. P5_C11
GTGCTCAACAAGGCGATCCGGCAGAACGTGATCGACAATGTCGCCAAGCTGAAGTCGGCCGCGCCGATCCTCAATGCGGCCGTGGAGCAGGGCAAGGTGAAGGTCGTGGGCGGCATCTACCGGCTCACGACGGGGACGGTCGATCTGATCGCGCAGGGCTGAAGCACCTGCCTGAACCTCGCGCCGGTTCGCGCGGCGCGAGGCTGACGTGGCGCTGACGGCAGGCGTGACCCGGCCATGCCGCCGCCTCAATCCAAGCTTCTCGTTCAAGCGCCGTTCAGGCAGCCGCGCGTCTCATGGGCGGTGAATCTCAACAGCAAGAGCGGGCAAGCAAGCCATGCGTGGGACACACAAGGTCTTCATCTGCTTTCTCCTGCCGATCCTGCTCGTCGCGGGTGCGCTCGTTCCGGCGCGCGCGCAGCAGCCGGAAAAGCGCATCGCGCTCGTGGTCGGCAACGGCGCCTATGCCAAGTCGCCGCTGGCGACGACCGCGAACGATGCCGGCCTGATCGCGCAGACCCTGCAAGCGGCGGGCTTCGACGTGGTCGGCGCGCGCGATCTCGACGCCGACACGCTGCGCAAGAGTTTTCGCGATTTCATCCAGAAGGCGCAGGCCTCGGGGCCGGGGACCGTCGCGATGGTCTATCTGGCCGGCTATGGCGTCCAGCTCGCCGGTGAGAACTATTTCATCCCGGTCGATTCCAACATCACCCGCGACACCGACGTTCCGACCGAAGCCCTGCGCGTCGGCGACTATCTGCGCCAGCTCGCCGCCATTCCGCTTAAGGCCAATATCGTCGTGCTCGACGCTGGCCGCGCGCAGCCGTTCATCGAGGGCGGCCAGCCGATCGCGAGCGGACTTGCGCTGGTCGAGCCCGACGCCAACGCGCTGATCGCGTTCAACGCCGCGCCCGGCACGGTGGCCCCCGAGGAGCCCGGACCTTACGGCATCTATGCGCAGTCGCTGGCCGAGATGATCCGCACCGGCGGCCTGTCGCTGCCGGAGGTGTTCGACCGCGTCCGCCTGCGCGTCAACGAAGCCAGCAAGGGCGCGCAGGTGCCTTGGGACGAGCAGAAGATCAGCGCGCAATTCTCGTTCTTCGATCGCGCGCCCGACGCGCCGCCGCCGCAGTCGACGCCGGACCAGGTCGCCGCGATCCGCAACAAGCCGATCCGCGATCTCGGCGCACAGGATGCCTACGCGGCCGCGCTCGAGCGCGACACGCTGCCGGCCTATGAGGAGTTTCTCGGCGCCTATCCGAATGATCCGATGTCCAGGCGCGTGATGGCGATCGTGGCGGCGCGCCGCGAGGCGATCACGTGGCGGCGCACCTATCGGAACGACACGCCGGAGGCTTACTGGTCGTATCTGCGCCGCTATCCGCGCGGGCCGCATGCGGGCGATGCGCGCCGCCGCCTCGCGATCCTGACGGCGCCGGTCGAGCCGCCGCCGAGCTTTGCGATGATCGACTACGACGTGCCGCCTCCGCCGCCGGAAGAGGTGGTCTATGTCGACCGTCCCGTGCTGTATTTCAGCGACCCTGATTTTGGCTTCGCGCCGCCACCGCCGCCGCCGGTCTATTATCTGCCGCCGCCGCCGCCGGATTTCGTCGTGCTCGAGCCGCCGCTGCCCGTGGTCGGCCTGTTCGTGCTGCCGCAGCCGATGTTCGTGCCGATCCCGGTGTTCGTCAGGCCGCCGCTCTATGTCGCGCCGCCGCCGAACAACATCATCTACGCCAACATCCACAACACCACGGTCATCAACACGGTGATCAACCGGCCGCCGGCACCACCGCCCCCGGCCGTGGGAGGAGGGCCGGCAGGACCCGGGCAGGGCATCCTGGCGCCGGCCGTTGCCGGCCGCGCCAACCCGGTGGGCCCGGCCGTACCGCTGGCGGTCACGCAGCGCGCCGCGCTGATCCAGCAGGGCAAGGCGCCGATGCCGCAGAGCGCGACGATCCAGCCGACGGCGAGGCCGGGGATACCTCCCGGGACGCCGGCCAATGTCGCGCCGACCGGAACGCCCCCCGTCGCACCGCCGACCAAGCTGCCGCAGGCCAACACGCTGCCGGCGCCCGGTACGCCGCCTCTGGCTCCGGGGGTAGGGCCGACATCACCTTCGGCCGCAGCTCCGAATGGCAAGCCGGCGCCGACCGCAACCGCTCCTGCGGCCAATGCGCCGCCGGCGCAGGCCAACGCGCCCACAGCGGCTCCAGCGCCAGGGCAGCCGAAGCAGCCGGACGCGCACGCGCTTCCGGTTCCCGGTACCCTTGGAACGCCGCCTGTGCCCGGTCGAAACGGTCCGCCGTCCGCCGCCCAGACGCCCGGTAGCCTGACGCCTGGCGGCAAGCCTGCGCCAAATGCGCCGGCGCCGACCGCTGCGGCGCCGGCCACGGCAACCCCGCCGACTCCTGGAACGCCGCCCGTGCCCGGTCGAACCGGTCCGCCGTCCGCCGCCCAGACGCCCGGTAGCCTGGCGCCTGGCGGCAAGCCTGGGCCAAATGCGCCGGCGCCGACCGCTGCGGTGCCACCCACCGCAACCCCGCCGGCCCCTGGA
>NZ_JBFULS010000112.1:0-2411 GCF_054049775.1 Methylobacterium sp. P5_C11
TGGCCGCTCGCGTGGCGGCTATGGCACCAAGGCTTGCGTGATCGCCGACGGGCAGGGCCGCGCCATCGCCTTCCGGCTGGCATCGGGACAGGCGCACGAACTGCCCCATGCGGTTCCATTGCTCGACCAACTGCCAGGCGTGCCCAAGTGGGTCGTCGGAGACCGCGGCTACACCAGTCACGCCTTCCGCGAGCACATCTGGAACATGGGTGCGCGCCCCGCGATCCCGCCTCAGCGCCACGAGACCCCAGTCGCCTGCCCGGACTGGATCTACAACAATCGCAATCAGGTCGAGCGCCTCTGGGCGAGGCTCAAGGAATGGCGTGCCATCGCAACCCGCTACGAGAAAACCGCCACAAGCTTCATGGGTGTCCTGTCCCTCGCCGCAGCCCTCGACTGGCTCAAGCGATGACACGCCCTAGGCGTTCTCGGCAAGTCGCGCCCCGCGGGAGACGGGGCGAACCGGCGGCCCGACCGGCCGCCCCAGGAAGAGACGGAGGAATCAACGATGCGCACAGTGATCACGGCGGCGATGCTGATCGCGGGGGCGGCCTTCGCGGTGCCGGCGCTGGCCTATGACGGGCAGACCTGCAAGGCGCCGGGCAATTGCTGGCAGCCGAAGCCCGGCTTCCCCGAGAAGGTCGCCGGGTCCAAGTACGATCCCAAGCACGACCCGAAGGAGGTCGGCAAGCAGGCCGACTCCATCAAGCAGATGGAGGAGCGCAACAGGAAGCGGATCGAGAACGCCAAGAAGACCGGCAAGTTCGAGTACGACGTCGCCAAGATGTCCTCGAATTGATCGCGGCAAACCGAGCGCGGCCGACCGTCCCGAGGCCCGGCCCCGGGACGGTCGGTACCGCGCGCCGCACCGCACCGACACGCCGCACCGATACCCGGCGCCCAGCCCGACACCGCAGGCACCGTTTCATGAACACCCTCCGTCCCGGAGACACGATGCTCACCGACTGGCGGGCGGCGGCGGCCCGTTTCGAGGCGGAGGTCGCCAAGGCGGTGGTCGGGCAGGAGCGGGCGATCCGCCTCGTGACGATCGCGGTCTTCGCCCGCGGCCACGTGATGCTCGAGGGCGATGTCGGCGTCGGCAAGACCACCCTGCTGCGGGCGGTGGCCCGGGCGCTGGGCGGCGCCTACGAGCGCGTCGAGGGCACGGTCGACATGATGCCGACCGACCTGATCTACCACACCTATCTCGGCCCCGACGGCCGGCCGCGGGTCGATCCCGGCCCGGTCCTGGCGCGGGCCGAGGATCTCTCGGTGTTCTTCTTCAACGAGATCAACCGGGCGCGGCCGCAGGTCCACGCCCTGCTGCTCCGGCTGATGGCCGAGCGCAGCGTCCAGGCCTTCGGCCGAACCTACACGTTCCCGAACCTGCAGGTCTTCGCCGACCGCAACCGCGTCGAGCGCGAGGAGACGTTCGAGCTGCCGGCCGCGGCCCGCGACCGCTTCCTGATGGAGATCGGGCTGGAGGCGCCCCGGGACGCGGCGGTGCGCCGGAGCCTGGTCTTCGACCCGCGCTTCCACGACACGGACGCTCTCGTCGGCGCGGTCGCCGAGGGCGTGCTCGACCAGGCCCGGATCGGCGGCATCGCGGCCGCGATCCAGCACGCCGTCCGCGCGGAGCCGTCGATCGAGGCCTACGTGGTGGCCCTCTGGGACGCGCTGGTCCGCCCCGCGGAGGCCGGGATCCGGCTCCCGGGCGTCGACACCGCCACCCTCGTGCAGGGCGGCGCCTCGCCGCGCGGCGTCGCCTTCCTGGTGCGCGCCGCCCGGGTGCGGGCGTGGCTGGAGGGCCGCGACTGGCTGGCGCCCGAGGATGTGCGGGCGGTCTTCACCGCCGTGATGGCCCACCGCGTCTTCCTCGAACCCGTCCACGAATTGCAGCGCGGCGCGATCGTGCCCGCCCTGTGCCGGGCCGCGTTCGAGACGGTGCCGGCGCCGTGAGCGACCCGCGCATGGCCGACATCGTCTACCTGCCGCGCTGGCGGCCGCGCGGCAGCCGGGCCGGCCTCCACCGGGGGCGCGATGCCGGCGGCTCCGGCCCGCTCCGCGATCAGGTGTCGTTCCTGCAGCTGCCGGATGCGCGCCGCATCGACCTGCGCGCGACGCTGCGCGATCCGTTCGAGGGCGTGCATGTCCGCCGCTTCGAGGCGCGGACCGCCGTCGAGACCTGGGTCCTGGTCGACCTCTCGGCCTCGATGGGCTTCCGCGGCACGGCCGACCGGGCGCGGCTCACGGGCGATCTCTGCCGGGCGCTGGCCGTCTCGGCGACCCGGATCAGCGACGGGTTCGGCCTGATCGGCTGCGACGAGACCCTGCGCGACGACCTCACCCTGCCCGCCACCCGCCACCGGGGCGCGGCCGTCGCCGCCGCCGAGCGGGTCGCGGGCGCGCCC
>NZ_JBFULS010000113.1:0-2017 GCF_054049775.1 Methylobacterium sp. P5_C11
GGTCCTGATCGTGCAGGCGGTCTCCTGGTACCTGCGCTACCCGCTGAGCTACCGCGACATCGAGGAGCTGTTCCTTGAACGTGGCCTGGAGGTGGATCACTCCTCCGTGAACCGCTGGGTTCTGGCCTATGCGCCGCTGATCGAGAAGCGGCTACGGCAGTTTTGTCGGCCACACTGCGGCTCGCTGCGCATCGACGAAACCTACATCAAGGTGCGGGGCGAGTGGTGCTACCAACACGGGGGAGTACTGTGCGCGAATGCGCCCGGGTATTGCCGCACGCTGCCGGTTGGGACGGGTTTGGGTGACAGAGGAAGAGCTGCGCCAGACGCTCTATAGCGTTATATACCTGCGATAGCGACTAGCATCATAACTGCATCCATCTCAGCAGGTTAGTATTCCTTTCTCCACAATCGTTCTGGGCGACTGATAACGCTTATGTGATCGTGGCATACAGTATAGTAGAGCTGCGTACCTAAATTGAGGGATGCGCATAAGCTGCCTTATGCCAAGCGCACAACTCATCCTGAACTGGAGTAGGTCAGATGCGCAAAGATGGTCCTCCCACCGGTTTTGTTGCCATCGGCCTCGTGCTCTCGGCGGGTATGCTGTTGGCTCAGTACGAAGTCCTCGTTCGCCCAGACAACACAGTCGAATTGGCGGACGCGGAAAACCCCGCCATGACGCTGCAGCTGGCTTCGTTCGAGCCTTCGCTGCCGAGCGAAGCGGTCGTAGCGGTCCCGACACTTAGGGCGAAACCTGCGGTCCTTGAGGTGGGAACCTCGCGCCAGTAGGGCTGTCAGTCAGGCGTAGGGACCGCCGAACAGGTCGCCGATCGCCTTCCTGCGGAACAGCGTCCGCCACCGCCGCCTCTGATGCTCCGGCCGGTCGTGGATCATGTGGCACCGCTGGCAGAAGGCTGCGAGGTTGGCATCCGCGTTGTTCGAGGTGTCGTGATCCCGATGGGCCGCGGGCAGGACCACGCGGGTCCGACGGGCACGGTGGAGGATGTCAGCTTCCGCAGCGATCCGGATGCGGCGGCCCCACCCGTCACGCCACCGGCTGGCTTCCGCGTCCCACCAGCGGCCGTCACCGAGGTGGTAGACCATCTAACCATGCGGCCGCCCGCAGCCCTCACAGCAGCCTTTCGCCCGGCCGAACCGGATCACGGCGGAGAGCTGCGACCAGTCGATAGGGTAGAAGAAGCGGTGCTCAGGCCGGATCGGCATAGCGAGGTGCAGTGCCCGGTGGAATGTTACCCCTTCTATAGCCTCGACCAATTCAGCCTGTGGCCTCTCCGCCACAGGCGCCGGGTAACGCCATAACGGCCGGGAACCAACGAGCCAGTCAGATGTTGCCGCGCCTCCCTATGTATATCTCGACGTATTCCACGGTCTGATCCGCGTTAATGAGCGGTTTACTATAGCGGCTTGCCTCGTCTCCGCTCAGTGTGTCCGTAAAACTACAGCCATTTCGCTCAAGGATCGGTAGCCATACTGCCAGATCGAATTTCTGGACCCTACGACATGACCAAGCTCCTGGCTTCGCTCGCCGCCTTCACCGCCCTCACCGGTGCCGCCTCGGCCGCCGACCTTCCGCGCCGGGCCGCTCCGCCGCCGGTGTTCACCCCGGTCCCGGTGTTCACCTGGACGGGCGCCTACTTCGGTATCAACGCCGGCTACGCCTTCGACGCCAGCAGCCGCTCCACCGGCAACAGCTTCGGCGTGCCGTTCCCCTACGCCGCCCCCGGCACCGTCGCCACCTTCCGCAACAGCAGCCAGGACGGCTTCTCCGGCGGTGGCCAGATCGGCTACAACTGGCAGCTGACGCCCGGCTCCGGCGTCGTGTTCGGCGTCGAGGCCGATGCCCAGTACCTCGACTTCGGCCGTAACCGGAACAGCGCCTTCATCAATGGCGCCCTGGCCCCCGGCTACTACGTCACCGATCCGCGCGGCCTCTCCAGCCTCGACTTCTTCGGCACCGTGCGCGGCCGCCTCGGCTACGCCTTCGACCGCACCC
>NZ_JBFULS010000114.1:0-1739 GCF_054049775.1 Methylobacterium sp. P5_C11
CGACACGCGGCCGAAGCCGCGGAGCGAGGGAGGATGGATGGACACGGGTCAGCCTCTTCTGGAGGTGGACGGCGTCACGCTCCGCTACAAGACGCCCGACCACCTCGTCACGGCCACCTACCGGGTGAGCTTCCGGGTCTGGCCCGGGGACCGGTTCGTGCTGCTCGGGCCGTCGGGCTGCGGGAAGTCGACGCTGCTGAAGGCGGTGGGCGGCTACATGGCGCCGACGGAGGGGGAGATCCGGCTGAAGGGGCGGCCGGTGACCGCGCCCGGCCCCGACCGGATGATGGTGTTCCAGGAATTCGACCAGCTGCTGCCGTGGAAGACGGTGCGGCAGAACGTGGTGTTCGCGCTGGAGGCCTCGGGCCGGCTCAGGGGCCGGGCGGCCCTGGAGCGGGCCAACCTGTACATCGACAAGGTCAACCTGACGAAGTTCGCCGACAGCTATCCCCACACCCTGTCGGGCGGGATGAAGCAGCGCGTGGCCATCGCCCGCGGCATGGCGATGGAGCCCGACATCCTGCTGATGGACGAGCCGTTCGCGGCGCTGGACGCGCTCACCCGGCGGCGCATGCAGGACGAGCTGCTGGCGCTGTGGGAGGGCACGCGCTTCACCGTGCTGTTCGTGACCCACTCGATCCCCGAGGCGATCAAGGTCGGCTCGCGCATCCTGCTGCTCTCGCCGCACCCGGGCGAGGTCAAGGCCGAGCTCAACAGCGCCGAGTCGCCGGAGGCGGCGCTGCGGCTGGAGAGCCGGATCCAGCACATGCTGTTCTCGGAAGAGATCGCGGAGGCCGAGAATGTCTAGCGTGCAGGCCCTGACCGGCGGCGTCCTGGGCGGCGCCCCGCTGACCGGCACGGCGCCCCGCCCATCGCCGGTGGAGGCCGGCCGGCCCGAGATCGTGCGCGAGACCGGGCACGCCCAGGGCGCGACGGTGGTGGAGAAGCCCCTGTCGCTCGCCGAGCGGCTCTACAACCAGGCTTGGCTGCGCAAGGTCGTGATCCTTGTCCTCCTGGCGGGGATCTGGGAGGCCTACGGGCGCTACCTCGACAACGACCTGCTGTTCCCGACCTTCTCGGCCACCGTGGCGGCCTTCGTCCGGGGCATCGCGGACGGCACCCTGCCGGCCCGGGCCTGGTCGTCGCTGAAGGTCCTGCTGATGGGCTACGCCGCCGGCGTCGCCCTGGCGAGCGTGCTGACGGGACTGGCGATCGCGTCGCGGATCGGGACCGACCTGCTCGAGACCCTGACGTCGATGTTCAACCCGCTGCCGGCGATCGCGCTGCTGCCCCTGGCGCTGATCTGGTTCGGGCTGGGCAACGGCAGCCTGATCTTCGTGCTGGTCCACTCGGTGACCTGGGCGATCGCGCTCAACACCCATTCCGGCTTCCTGTCGGTGAGCCGGACGCTGAAGATGGTCGGGCGCAATTACGGGCTGTCGGGACCGGGGCTGATCGGCAAGATCCTGATCCCGGCGGCGTTTCCCGCGATCCTGACCGGCCTGAAGGTCGGCTGGGCGTTCGCGTGGCGCACGCTGATCGCCGCCGAGCTGGTCTTCGGGGTGTCGTCCGGGGCGGGCGGGCTGGGCTGGTTCATCTTCGAGAACAAGAACATGCTCGACATCCCGAACGTGTTCGCCGGGCTGCTGACCGTGATCCTGATCGGCCTCGTCGTCGAGAACCTGATCTTCCAGACCATCGAGCGCCGCACCGTCCAGCGCTGGGGCATGCAGGCCTGA
>NZ_JBFULS010000115.1:0-1541 GCF_054049775.1 Methylobacterium sp. P5_C11
GCGCTGCGCGGGGCGAACGCGCCGCGCGGCGAGGCGGCCGGGCCGGCCCCGGTGGTGTTCATGTTCCCCGGCCAGGGCAGCCAGCATCCYGGCATGGGGCGGGACCTCTATCGCGGTGAGCCCATCTACCGCGCCGCCATCGACCGCGGGCTCGATCTGCTCGACCCGGGCGAGCGGGCCGAGGTGAGGGCCTTCCTCGACGGCGACCGCCCCGACGAGACGGCCGGCGGCCCGGCGCCGACCCGGATCGCGCAGCCTGCGATCTTCCTGGTGCAGAACGCGCTCGCCGCCCTCTGGATGAGCCGCGGGATCACCCCGGAGGCGATGGTCGGGCACAGCGTCGGCGAGCTGACCGCGGCGTGCCTGGCGGGCGTCCTCTCCTTCGACGACGCGTTGGCCTTCGTGGTCGAGCGGGGCCGCCTGATGCAGGCCGCGCCGGGCGGCGCCATGCTCGCGGTCCGGCTGCCGGAGACCGCGTTGCGGCCGCTCCTGCCCGCCGGTCTCGATATCGGGGCGATCAATGCGCCGAACCTCTGCGTCGCCGCGGGGTCCTTCGAGGCCGTGGCGGAGCTCGAGGCCAAGCTCACCCAGGCCGATGTCGGGATGCGCCGCCTGCACACCTCGCACGCCTTCCACTCCCGGATGATGGACCCGGTGGTCGATGGGCTGACCGCGCTCGCGGAGCGGATCACCTTCCGCGCCCCCGCACTGCCCTACGCCTCGGGCGTCACCGGCGACTGGATCACGCCGGACCAAGCGACGAGCCCGACCTACTGGGCACGGCACTGCCGCGAGACGGTGCGCTTCGCGGACGCGCTGCGGACGGTGGCGCGGGAGGGCACGGTCCTCCTCGAGGTCGGACCGGGTCGAACCCTCTCCACCTTCGCGCTGAACGGTCTGCCGCGCGGCGCGGTCGGCGCGGTGATCGGCTCCATGCCCGACCCGGCCCAGGTGACGGACGGACAGGCCTTCGCCGCCGAGGCGCTCGCCCGGCTCTGGACCGTCGGCGTCGCGCCCGACTGGGCGGCGGTGACGGGTCCGGGCCGGCGCGTGCCGCTCCCGACCTACCGGTTCGACCGGCAGCGGCACTGGATCGACGCGCCGGCGCGCGCGGCGGATCCCGGCGCCCCGATCCCCGGCCGCACACTGGGGGACGATCATCACACCGTGGCCGGGACTGATCCGGCCGACACCCATCCAGCACGCATCAACGACAACGGGGCACAGACGATCATGGGGCAGACGGCAGATCTCAGCGTTGCTGCGGCACGTTCCGAACTCGGCTCGGAACTCGCGGGCATGGTCGAGGAACTCTCGGGGGTCGTGATCGGCGCCGACGGGCTCGACAGCACCTTCCTGGAGCACGGGCTGGATTCCCTGTTCCTCGCCCAGTTCGTGACGCAGATCCGCAAGCAGTACGGCGTGAAGCTGACCTTCCGCCAGCTGATGAGCGATCTGCCCTCGATCACGGCGCTCGCTGCCCACGTCGCCGCGGCGCGGCCGCAGCCCGCGAAGGCGGCGCCCGCCGAGCCGGCCCCGGC
>NZ_JBFULS010000116.1:0-1475 GCF_054049775.1 Methylobacterium sp. P5_C11
CTAGGAGCCCGTCCGAGTAACGAGTTCACGAGGTGGGATGAGCGTCGAAGTCTGGGCAGACGTGTGCGTCGGCTTTGGGCTCAGTGCCCGGCCTTCGCCAATTTGAGGAGGTTGTGGGCGGTGCAGATCAGCGCCCATTCGCCCCGGACCTGATCGAGGCCGCGGAGTAAGAACTGTCGGAAGCCCCGGGCCTGCTTGATCTGCCCGAATACCGGCTCGACGACCTGCTTCCGGAGGCGATAGCGGCTGCGGCGGCCAGCCCGCTTCAGGCGCGCAGCCATCGCGCTCATCAACGGCATCTTCGTCAGCCTCCGGCGGCCGGCCGCGTCCGCCTCGCCATGACGTGCTCGACCCGGAGCGAGGTAGCCCGTGATGCCCCGCAGCTGCAGCGCGGCCAGGTTCGCCTCGTTGGCAAAGCCAGCGTCGCCCGAGACCTCGCGTGGTTTGCGCCCGAGATGAGCGTGGACGTCGTCCACAAGCGGCACGAGGGCGCGGTAGTCGGCTGAGTTAGTCACGAGGCGGTGCGCGACGATCACCTGATGCGCGGCATCGACGGCGATCTGCCCGTTGTAGCCCTGCACGAAGCCATCGCGGGTGGGCAGGATCCGGCTGTCCGGGTCGGTGAAGTTGCGCTGCGCCCGGTCGGGCGGACCGCCGTCCTGACTGCGTAGAGGCCGCCCCTGCCAACGCATGCCCGAGGACGCACCCGGCCCGCTCTCGTCCTCGGGGTTGGGCGGCTCGACCGCTTCCGCCTCCAGCGCAGCCTTGGCGGCACGGATCGTCTCCAGCCGCCGCTGCTTGTCGGCCATCCAGTCCGGCGTCTCGTCTCCACGACGGGTCGCGCCCTGCGCCTCATCCTCAGCCGCGTCCGCCTCACGCGCTTGCTCCAGCCAGGCGTCGACCTCGGCGGCCAGCGCTGGCTCGGCTGTCTTCATGCGTGCGTAGCTCATCGCCTTGTGGCGGGAGGCGTTGGCCTTCACCTTGGTGCCGTCCACCGCCACGTGGGCGAACTGGACCAAACCAGCCGCCCGGCACAGGCGCAGCACCTGCACGAACAGGTCGGACAGGGCCACGAGGTGGCGCTTGCGGAAGTCGGCGATGGTTCGGAAGTCCGGTCGGTTCAGGCCAGTCACCGCCATGACGTCGACCCGCTCCTCGCAGGCCCGGGCGAGCTGACGCGAGGAATACAGGCCGCGGCTGTAGCCGTAGAGCAGGAGCGCCACCATCATGCCGGGATGGTAGGGCGGGTAGCCGCGCTCCTCTGTGTAGGTGTCGAGGATGGCCGAGAGGTCGAGCGCCTCCCGCACCGTGTCGCGGACAAAGTGCGCCATGTGCCAGGGTGGCACGAACTCGTGCAACGAGGGCGGCAGCAACCAGCCCTGATCCACATCCCAGGAGCGAAACACCTTGGCCATGAGCAGAGTGAATCACTCCCAGGCCACGCCGTCGAGAGGATTACTCGGACGGGCTCCTAG
>NZ_JBFULS010000117.1:0-1275 GCF_054049775.1 Methylobacterium sp. P5_C11
CCGCGCACCCGTCCGGCCCCGCCGCCCCCCCGTGCGGACCGCCCGTCCTTCAACGTCGACGACCAGGGCGACGCCCAGCGTCCGCCGCGGGCTCCGCGGTTCGACGCGCCGCGCCAGCCGGGTCCGTCCGCGCCGCCCCCGATGCCGGAGCCGCCGGCTCCACCGCCAGCCGGACGCGATCGCTCCGGCGGTCGCCGTCCACCGGATGTCGGACCGCCGCCGCCGCTGCCGCAATCGCCCGGTGTGCGCGGCTTCCGCGACATCACCGCCGACGTCAACGATCTCGGCGGCGCCGCCGCGCAGGCCAACCGCGCCGCGCGCCGCACCTACGCCAACGTGCCGTCGCCCTCGCCGGAATTCGACCGGCTGGAGCCGAGCCTGGAGAACCGGGTCGGCGAGCCGGACGCGCCCTACTCCTATGACGAGTCGATGGAGGAGGCCGAGCGCTACGCGCCGCCGCCGCAATCGCAGCGCCCGCGCATCGCGCCCGAGCGCGAGGCCAAGAAGCGCGCCCGCTCGCGCTCCATCTTCCCGTTCAAGAGCGCGATCGCCGTCGGCATCGTGCTGATCCTGGTCGGCGCCGGCATCCTCTGGGGCAAACAGCTGGTCCAGACCGTGAGCGGCCTGTTCAAGTCCTCGACCACCCAGGTGGTGGAAGCGCCGAAGGATCCGTCGCAGCCGCAGAGCAAGCCCAAGATTCCGGATCGTGTCGGCCAGCCCTCGAGCGATCAGCCGGTCGCGCCGGTGGCGCAGAAGGTCGTGCTCTATGACGAGGATCCGTCCGACCCGAAGGGCAAGCAATATGTCGGCTCGGTGGTGTGGCGGCTCGAGCCGATCAAGGCGTCGGGCAACCAGAAGGCCGACGTCGCCGTGCGCGCCGACATCGAGATTCCCGACCGCAAGTTCAAGATGACGATGTCGTTCCGCCGCAACACCGACTCGTCGCTGCCGGCGAGCCACACCGCGGAGCTGACTTTCGTCCTGCCGCAGGATTTTTCCGGCGGCAGCGTCTCCAACGTGCCGGGCATCCTGATGAAGTCGAACGAGCAGGCGCGCGGCACCCCGCTCGCGGGGCTCGCGGTCAAGGTCACCGACGGCTTCTTCCTGGTCGGCCTCTCCAACGTCGACGCCGACCGCGCCCGCAACGTCCAGCTCCTGAAGGAGCGCTCCTGGTTCGACGTGCCGCTGGTCTACGCCAACCAGCGCCGCGCCATCATCGCCATCGAGAAGGGCGCCCCCGGCGAGCGCGCCTTCAACGAGGCCTTCGCGCAGTGG
>NZ_JBFULS010000118.1:0-1159 GCF_054049775.1 Methylobacterium sp. P5_C11
CTCTCAATCGTTGATGGCGGCGACGACGCCGGCACCGACGGTGCGGCCGCCCTCGCGGATGGCGAAGCGCAGCTTCTCCTCCATGGCCACCGGCACGATCAGCGCCACGTCCATGGTCACGTTGTCGCCTGGCATCACCATCTCGGTGCCCTCCGGCAGCGTGCAGATCCCGGTCACGTCCGTCGTGCGGAAGTAGAACTGCGGCCGGTAGTTCGTGAAGAACGGCGTGTGACGGCCACCCTCCTCCTTGGTCAGGATGTACGCCTCGGCCTTGAACTTCGAGTGCGGCTTCACCGAACCGGGCTTGCACACGACCTGGCCGCGCTCCACGTCCTCGCGCTTCGTGCCGCGCAGCAGCACGCCGACGTTGTCGCCCGCCTGACCCTGGTCGAGCAGCTTGCGGAACATCTCGACGCCGGTGACCGTCGTGGTCTGCGTGTCGCGGATGCCGACGATCTCCACCGTCTCGCCGACCTTCACGATCCCGCGCTCGACCCGGCCCGTCACCACCGTGCCGCGGCCCGAGATCGAGAACACGTCCTCGATCGGCATCAGGAACGGCAGGTCGATCGGGCGCTCCGGCTGCGGGATGTAGGCATCCACCGTCGCCATCAGCGCCAGCACCGCCTCCTTGCCGATCTTCGGCTCCTTGTCCTCCAGCGCCATCAGCGCCGAGCCCTTGGTGATCGGGATGTCGTCGCCCGGGAAGTCGTACTTCGACAGAAGCTCGCGCACCTCAAGCTCGACCAGCTCCAGCAGCTCCTCGTCGTCGACCATGTCGACCTTGTTGAGGAACACCACCAGCGCCGGAACGCCGACCTGACGGGCCAGCAGGATGTGCTCGCGGGTCTGCGGCATCGGGCCGTCGGCCGCCGACACCACCAGGATCGCGCCGTCCATCTGCGCCGCGCCCGTGATCATGTTCTTCACGTAGTCGGCGTGGCCCGGGCAATCCACGTGCGCGTAGTGCCGGTTGGCCGTCTCGTATTCCACGTGCGCCGTCGAGATCGTGATCCCGCGCGCCTTCTCCTCCGGAGCCTTGTCGATCTGGTCGTAGGCCGTGAACGTCGCCCCGCCCGTCTCCGCAAGAACCTTCGTGATCGCCGCCGTCAAGGACGTCTTGCCGTGGTCAACGTGCCCAATCGTGCCGATGTTGCAG
>NZ_JBFULS010000119.1:0-1118 GCF_054049775.1 Methylobacterium sp. P5_C11
GGCCGCGTCGGGCGAGGGCGGCCAGCTCCGCGGCGAGCTCCGGGTCGGGAGAGCGGTCGTTGACGGCGAGCAGGGTGAAGGGGGTGGCCTGGGGCTGGGCCAGGCAGGCGTGGATGGCGCGCAGGGTCTCGCCGCGGCCCTTGTAGACCGGGACGATGACGACGACGCGGGCCTGCTCGATCGGCAGGGCCTGGGGCAGGCCGTCCCACTCGTGGGCCGCGGGGGCTTCCATGGGCGGGTAGGTGCCGAGATCCTCGGGGGCGGCCATCAGCCCGGCGGCCCGGCCCGTGCGCACGTAGTGCAGGAACGGAGACTCCCCTTGTCCCAGGAGATGGCCGTAGGCCCGGCGGTAGAATCGGGTTGAGAAGGTCTTGCTCGGATCGCGGTCCTCCTCCTGTCCGTGGGACAGGAAGTGGATCGCCGGGCCGTTCTCGAAACCGCGGGTGTCCGGGTAGCGCTTGAGGTACCAGGGCGCGTCGAAGAGCGGCTCGATCAGGCGGGCCTGCTCAAACAGCTCCGCGTCCTCGTCGGCCGGCGGCGCGCCGTAGCGGGGATCGAAGGCGTCGCTCGAGAGGTCGTCGCCGCGCAGAAGAGCCCGGGCCACGTGATGAACGAAGGGCGCCATACCCGTCGCCTCCGCGGAGGGATGGTGCGCGCGGTAGGCCCAGCCGTCGAAGTCGGGTCTGGGGTTGCGGCCCTTCCGCCAGCCGGTGCCGCAATAGTCGCGCACCGCGTCGTCCGCCTCGGACAGACCGTAGCGCGCCCGGTAGAAGTCATGGTCGAAATGCCCGGCCACCAGCCGCGCCTGCAGATCCAGCAGCCTCGCCCGCGTCACGGTCTCGCGTCCGATCGCGCCCAGCCAGCCGGTGTCCTCCACAGGTGCCCGCGCCGGCCGCAGGCCGCAGACGCCGAGGAGCGCCGCCAGGGTCGAGCGCCCCGGTCCCGGATCGCGCAGCTCCCGCCAGCCCGCCTCGGCGAAGTGCAGGTACGGCTCCCGCCCGCCCACGTCCGGGTAGGTCGCCCGGTACCAGGCCGCGTCCACCGCCGGCAGGTTCAGCCGGTGCGGCCCGGCGAACGGTTCGGCGCCCGTCAGCCGCGCCTCGGCCACGACGCGGAAG
>NZ_JBFULS010000120.1:0-1028 GCF_054049775.1 Methylobacterium sp. P5_C11
GAACGGCCCCCAGGCGCGGTCGTGCGCCAGAGCCAGCGCCGCGAGGCCGGCGAGGGCGCCGAGGCCCGCCGCCGCCGCGACGTCCGGTGACGGATCAATTCGCCCGCCACGACCGTCCGGGCGCAGGTACTCGGCCGGATCCTCGCGCCGCTGCGGCTGCACCTCGCGCAGGGGCGAGACGCCGAGGCTCCAGCCCGGCACCTGGACGGCGGCGGCGGTGGTGCGGCCGGTCGCCGCCGCGCTCGCCAGCGTCAGGGGGAAACCCGGCACCTCCAGGGTGCGGGCGTCGAGGGCGGCGTAGAAGCTCTGGTAGGTCAGGCGCAGGCGCACCCGCCGGCCGCCGGCCGCCGGGGCGTCGTCGACCGCGACGGCGCGCAGGTCGAGCCAGTAGGTCACCGGACCGGGCTGGGGCAGGGTCGCGGGCTGCAGCCGGAAATCGGGATCGGCCAGGATCTCCACCTGCGCCTCGACCAGGTCACCCAGGAAGATCCCGAAGGGCCGCGGGCTGCGCACCTCGACGGAGCGCACCTGCGCGGCGGCCGGGCCTGCCGTCAGGGTGAGGGGCGCGGCCAGGACGCCGGCGAGGAGGCCGGCCAGCAGCAGGGCGGGACCGCGCGCGCCCATGCTCAGGTCGTCATCAGGTGGCGGGTGAGCGCCTGGGCGTCGAAGCGCCCGGCGAGGCGGAAGACCCGGCGCGCGAAGGGCGTGGCGGCGCGCTCCAGGGCGGCGATCCGGCCCCGCTCACGGGCGATCCAGGCCCGGCGCAGGCTCGGGCGCAGCAGGACCACGCGGCGGCCGCCGCCCTCGAGATCGTCGAGCTCGACGAGGCCGAAGGCCGGCAGCGCCTCCGCCTCGGCGGGGTCGGCGAGCAGGATCGGCACCGTGTCGTGCGGCGCCAGGGCGGCGAAGACCCGGGCGATCAGGCTCTCCGGCCAGCGGAAGTCGGAGGCGAGGAAGACGAGCTTCGGCCGCCCGGCGAGCCKCCGCGCGGCCTCCAGCATGCCGGCGCAGCCGCGACCCGCGCGGGG